>JAILFQ010000141.1 GCA_024697505.1 Lachnospiraceae bacterium | reverse complement strand
TGAAGAAGCAGGCTATTACGGATGCCTTGTAACAGATGAATCTTCCGAGATAAAGGTGCTTAATGTAGAATAATTTTTACAGGATAATTATATAGTTTTATAATAAAAAAAGAGAGTCTTCCGAGTGGGAAACGCTGATAAAATGCAGCGTTAATTCCGCATGGAAGACTTTTGTGGTTTTTAAAACTACATTATATAGTTTTTTACTTTACAAGACGAGCCATAAGGAGTAAAGTATATACAGAAAGAATTATTTTTTGGGGGTAAAATATGGGGGAAGCCGAAAAGAGAGTATATAAAAAAGATCATTTGGATTACAGATTAAGCCCGTATACCGGACTTACAAGAGAAAGCTTTTTTAGTGCGGCCAAATACCTTCTTGGGGAAATTTTTACAAGCATAGAGGGAATGGATGCACCGCTTGTTGTTAAAAGAACGGAAACGGAAATAACGTATCCGCATAAAAATGCCGGGCCTGCCCGGTGGGATACAGAGCGAAGAGCCGAAATATTCGAAGGCCTTGCAAGATCCTTCTTTATAGCTGCACCTGTAATCAAAGAGGATCCCGGATTTTCCGTTAACGGCATTGTGCTTAGAGATTATTATAAAGAACATGTTCTCAGGACCTGCAGGAGCGGAGGAGCAGAAAGCGCCGGATGTTTTAAAGAACTTAAGGAAAAGAACGGTAACGATCCTTTCTGTCCTTTTCAGCAGACTGTGGAGACCTGTGCTCTGGTAATTTGTCTGGACGAATGCAGAGAACAGATTTGGGAGACCTACACAAAGGAAGAGAAGGACACAGTTGCTTCTTTTATTTCCGGTTATGCCCATGCTGCTACGGTACCGCAGAACTGGCGTCTTTTTAACATGTTGGATCTGGCCTTTCTTAACATGAACGGCTATAAAACGGATGAAAATGTTATGCTTGAGCACGCTCAGGCTATTCTTGATTATTACGTTGGAAACGGCTGGTACAGAGACGGACAGAATTTTGACTATTACTCCTGTTGGGCTTTTAACGTTTATGCGCCTATCTGGAATAAGTGGTATGGCTATAAAAATCTCCCGTATATCGCAAAGCGTTTTGAGGAAAACTCAAATGAGCTTATGAAGACTTATCCTTTCTATTTTGGAAGAAACGGCTTCGTAAATATGTGGGGAAGAAGCTGTATCTACAGGAATGCCGCCGTTAGTCCGATGGCTGCAAACTTCTTTTTGGAACATCCTACAGTTGATCCCGGAATTGCAAGAAAAATTACAGCCGGAGCCCTTCTCCAGTTTTTTGAAAGAGAAGATTTTTTGGAGAACGGAGTGCCTTCTCTCGGTTTTTACGGAAGATTTTCCCCTCTTGTGCAGGGGTATTCCTGCGCAGAATCTCCACTTTGGCTGGGAAAAGCTTTTATGTGTCTCAGCTTGCCTGCAGACCACCCCTTTTGGACCGCAAAGGAAGAAGACGGATGGGACAGCCTTGGAAAAGATGGCATAAAAGAAAATGTACTGGACGGGCCGGGACTTGTTTATACAAACCATGCGGCAAACGGAGAGACTATTTTAAGAACAGGCAAAGTGTTAAAACACAAAAATGATTTCCATGGCATGCAAAACTATTCCAAACTTTGCTACAACACAGAATATCCATGGGAGGCGTCTCCTAAAGTTCCGGAGGGCAAGCCTCGTGTGGAGGCTATGCAGTATGCCTTTAAGGACTTAACAAATAAGGAGGTATCATTTGCAAATGCTACTTTCTATGTGGGAGTTAAAGAAGGCATTTTCTACCGCAGGCAGTTCTTTAACTTTGACACCGGTGCGGAAATGCATTGGTTAAACGGGTTCGATCTGGCGGATTTTCCGGTTAAGTACGGTATTTTCCGTGCAGATAAGCTTCGCCTTATAAGAAAGCCGCTGGAAATTACACTCGGAGCCTACGGCTTTGCAGACAACGGTGCGGAAATAATAAGGCTTGAAGAGAAAAATGCAAAAGCCATTATAGTAAAGGGCAGGGACAAAACAGGAAAAGACCATACCCTGGCAATGACGGTTTATGACGGCTTTTCGGATATATCATTTGTCAGAAGCAGCGGTACAAATCCGGATTCCGAAAAATCTGTTGTTGTGTATGGAAAGACGGTAAGAGAGCACTTGTATGATGCTTCCGAGAACTATGTGCTTGTTTCTCAGGTTATTACAAGGGACGATGGACAAGATTTCACAAATGAAGATATTTTTCCTCTTAAGGAAATAGAATATACGGACAAAGGAAAAACAGGGGCATACGGACCTGTAAAGCTTATATTTAAAAACGGCGAAATAAAGCAGATAGACTTTGAAGGAAACGAAGGCAGATTCAGCTTATAAAGCCTGAG
>JAILFQ010000149.1 GCA_024697505.1 Lachnospiraceae bacterium | reverse complement strand
TCTTTTCCGGGTCTGTATCAGGCGATTTTACTTTGATCGCACTCTTTGAAGAAAGAGGTTCGATAAAGCCTTCCGACTTTACTTCCGCAATAGTATTAAGCCTCAGATCTTTTATGAGGATCCTTACCTTATACCCTCTTTTATTCATACTCTCGTTAACAAGAAAAGCTTCAAGAGTATCTTCATTTTTTACTATTGATAAAGCAAGCGGCGCAAAAAACTTACACGCCATGTAATGAAGGGCTTTCCATCTGCCGTAGTAGTCTATGGAAGACCAGCTTGCCACAGGCCAGTTATCATTCAACTGCCAGTAGAGAGCGCCCATGCACCTTCCTCTGTTTCTTCTGAAATGATCTGTTCCGCATTTTATTGCCATGGCCTGAAGGACCTGGCTTACATAAAGAACAGATTCAAAATCCTTAGGATATCTGAAATTTTCGGAAATGTAATGAAGTATCTTCCCGTTTGCAGAATCGTTCTTTTGGTGGCTTTCCATTACAGGAGAGAAAATATTTTTATCTTTTTCTTCCGCAAAGGTATTTACTGTTTTTACGCCGGGGAAAGACTGAAAGCCAAATTCGGATGTAAATCTGAAGAAATGCTTTCTGTAGTCCGTAAACGGCCTTCTTCCATGCCATACGTCCCAATAATGTGCATCACCGTTATTCTCATCAGATGGATTATTAAATCCTCCTCCGTTGGAAGGAGAAGAAGGCCACCAGAAAGTATCCGGGTCAGTTTCAAGGACCGCCTTTTTAAGTACGTCTTCAAAAAGAACCAGATAATCGTTTCTTAAAGTATCCGATTCTCTCATAAAATCTCCCCATCCTGCCCAGGCAGACTCGATTTCATTATTTCCGCACCATATTCCAAGACTTGCATGGTGACGCAAACGCTTTATATTGTCCACCGCTTCAAGACGACAGTTTTCTTTAAAGTCTTCTGTTACTTCATATACGTTACAGGCATACATAAGGTCCTGCCATACAATAAGTCCAAGCCTGTCACAGCAATCGTAAAAGTGGTCCGAAGGATAATATCCACCGCCCCATACTCTTATGCAGTTAAAGTTGGCTCTTTTTGCACTTGCAAGAAGGTAATCCTGTCTTTTCTCCGTTATTCTTGAGTAAATACAGTCTTCAGGAATATAATCCGCTCCCATCGCGAATATCTTCACACCATTTACAACAAAAGCAAATTCGCTTCCCCACTCGTCTTTATCTCTGCTAACGGTTAAGGTTCTCAGTCCAATATATTTAGTAATGGTTTTCCCGTCAAATGATGCAACCACTTTATAAAGAGGCTGTTCTCCGTAACCGGAAGGCCACCAGAGGACAGGGTCTTCCACCGTAAATTCAGCTGCTTCCTTTGTTTTTGAAGAAAAAATAAGTTCTCCGGAAGGGGAATAAAGCATTACTTCCGCTTCTGCTTTTGAGCCATTTTCTTCATTAATATCTTGGGAAAATTCCGGTTTAAAAGAAAGTTCTGCCACTCCGTCTTTATGAGACTGTCTAACATAAACATCCATAAGTTCCGGCATGGACCTTGCTTCAAGATATACACTTCTGAAAATACCGGCATCAGGAAGCTTTGGGCCCCAATCCCAGCCAAACATTGAGTGGGCTTTTCTGAAGAGGTGGTTTCCATATACACCCCCTGCAGGAGTAACATGGACCTGCCTGTCGCCCTCGCACTTATGCTCATTTATGGCCTTGAGCGTGGAAAGAAAAACTATCTTTAACTCGTTTTCTCCTTCTTTTAAGGCTTCAGAAACATCTATTCTGTATGTTCTGTGCATATTATCGGTTTTCGCCAGCAAACAGTCGTTTACATATATTTCCGTAAGAGTATCCAGACCTTCAAAGACAAGTGTTCTGACGGTCTCTTTTAAAACATCTTCAGAAACAGGAAATTTCTTTACGAATACATAGTCTTTTTCAAAAAGCTTAAAGGCTTCATATTCATTTCTTTTGTAATACGGATCCGGAATCACTTTGTTTTCCAGGAGCCCGGAAAGTACGGAACCCGGAACGGTAACTTTCATTTCTTTACCGTTTTCCTTTTCATAAAATGTCCAACATCCGTTTAGATCAATCTTTTTCAAACCATTAACCTCCGATGATAACAATCATCATTATATCTATTTTCCCACTCTTTCCTTATGCAGTTTATTGGCAGGAATTAAAGGCAAAATTGTAAACAGCACCAAAACCGCTCCCACAATAAAGAGTGTATGAGTAGGAAGATACGCCGTAAAACCGTTTTCGTCAACATATTCACCACTCTTTTTTATAATAGGATTGGCAATAAGCGGTGCAATTATCATAGGAATAAGTACAAAGAAAAGAATTCTTATTCCTTCGAACTGTCCTCTTGCGTCTTCCGGATAGAGCTGTTTGCTCCACACCGTAATGCTCTGCAGAAAAAGCACATAGCCTATTCCAAGAAGTATTACTCCAACCAAAAGAACAGGGTTAAAGACAGTCATTACATCAACCGTTTCCGGACGAACAAAAAATCCGAGAACGGCAACTCCCAGGCTGTTAATTATAACAGACACAAAAGACACTACAGGCTCCTTTTTGTTATTAAGAAGCTTTGTGGCGGGAATTGTGCAAAGCATTGCAAGAGTAAGCCCCGCTCCTTCTATGTAGCCCATCATGTCTGCCGTAAATCCAAGATAATATATCATATAATTGCCTATATGTGCAAAATACATATTAAAAGCAATAAAATATACGGCAAGAGCAAGGTTTACCCAGGCAAGTTCCTTATGTTCCAGGTATTTCTTAAAGTTAAAGATCGAAAAGAACTGCTTTCCGAAACTGCCTTTTTTTGAAGGCTTAAGACCTTCCACATCTTTCATTGCAAACAAGGAATAAAGGCCGAACAAAATGATGGCTCCGCCCATTACAAGGAAAAGCCTCATATAGTTATTGTCCGCGCCTACAAGCATTCCTCCCACAACGGTTCCAAGAATGGTACCTATTATAGGCTGTGTTGCTATTGCGGCACCAAGCTGACCTCTGTTTGTATCATTCATATTATCGTTTATCCATGCGTTAAAACCAATATCATTACCCATGGAACCGAAGAAGCTCATTATTGCGTCTGCGGAAATAACAGCCACTCCCGCGGCAAGCAAAATGTTTCCGGCAATTCCCACACTGCCGGACATAATAAACTCCGTAAAGCCAAAGGCAATCGTAAAAAGTCCCCAAAGAATATAGCCAAGAGAAACAAGTATCTTTCTCTTTCCTATTCGGTCCGAAACACATCCGAAAAGGAAGGTGGAAAGAGTTGTTGCTGCCGCGGAAACGCCAACCATTATTGATATAATAGTCGGGTCTTTTACAATTTTTGCATACACAAAGGTATTAAACCACTGGTTTTCCATGTTCCAGCAAATCTGCCCCGCAATGCCCAGCCCCCAGACAAGCAGCCAAAAATTAAAGCCATTCTTTTTCTTCATATAAACACCCCCTATAGTATTTGTAAAACCCATCAATTCAGTATAGCAAAGAGATTTTTAAAAGTAAATTATGTTTATGCTGTGTTTGCAACCGTCATTTTAGACCATCATTTTAGGCCATCATTTGAAACCATAATCGTATAGTATAATTGGAAAGTATAATTGGAAACCATCATTGAAAGTCTTGTTTTTGGGATTCAATAAGATTATTATTGGTTAGTAAATTTGTTTACCAAAATAATTTAAAGGATGGCAAAAAAAGATGCTTGCAAACTACCACACCCACACCGTAAGGTGCCACCATGCGCAGGGAAGCGAAAGAGAGTACATTGAAGAAGCTATAAAAAAGGGATTTAAGATATTGGGTTTTTCCGACCACGTGCCGCAGCCTTATCCTGCCACCTATACCTCGGGATGCAGAATGGCTATGACAGATCTTCCGGACTATGTAAATACTCTTCTTGCTTTAAAAGAAGAATATAAAAAAGACATTACTCTTTACATAGGTTTTGAGGCGGAATACTCAATAAAATACTTTGATAAACTTATAAAGGAACTGTCCTCCTACCCTATAGACTACCTTATTCAGGGCCAGCACTTTGTTCCGGACGAGGTAGAGGGATTTTATGCAGGGGCAAAAACAGACGATGTAAGCCGTTTGAAAGACTATGTAAACTGCACGATCGAAGGAATGGAAACCGGTCTTTTCTCTTACCTTGCCCATCCGGATGTTATTAATTTTACAGGCGACAGGGAAATATACAAAGAAGAAATGGCTAAAGTTGTAGAGACCGCAAACAGATTAAACCTTCCTCTTGAGGTTAACATGTATGGCTTTACAGATAACAGACACTACCCGTCCGACACCTTCTTTACATTGGCTTCGGAACTTGGAGCAAAATTTGTTTTGGGTTGCGACGCCCATAACCCTAAAATGATGCTTAGACCGGAAGATATTCCCGGCTTTAACGCCTTTCTTGAAAAGAATAACATAAAAACCGGCGATAACATGATCACCTTAAATCCGGTAAAATAGCAATTAACATACATAAAAAGGTTCCGAACCACGCACTTGTTATAAAAACAGGCTGCGGATCCGGAACCTTTGCATAAATACCGTATTAACAAGCGTAAACTTAAAACTTAACTACTTCCGGTGCCTTTGTAAATGATGAAAATGTTGCGGTTGCATTCTTAAAATAAAAAACCTCCGTATTTGCATCATCAGGAGAATACATGGATTTAAGAGACGGGTATGCTTCAAGCATGGAAACCTTGGCTTCTCTTCTCTCATCCTCAACAAGTTCTCCGCACAAACGGAGCCAGTCTCCGCCAATGCATGCACAAACTTCCACATTTGGATTCTTGTGGATCTGTTTGGAAACATCCTTTGACTTTCCGGTCTGGATGTAAAGCTTGCCTTCAAAAATATGGGCTGTTCCGAAAGGCCTTACTCTTGCCTTATCCCCATCAACAGTTGCAAGAAAATAAGTTCCTGCATCCTTTAAAAACTTTTCAACTCTTTCCATATCAGTTCTTCCTCCTGTTTATTTAAGAAATTACACAGTGCTTTATGTTTTTTTATATTGCATATTACATATTACACTTTATCATTTTTCATATTGCATATTGCACTTTATCATTTTTCATATTGTATATTGCACTTTATATTTTTTTTATTGCATATTACATATTGCACTTTATGTTTTTTTATATTGCATATTACACTTTATCATTTTTATGATTTTTAAATTATGCATTATGATTTATCATTTTTCTTCCCTGTATATAACGCATTATAACTTTTGTGTACGACAGGTATTACGCCTTTCGGCTTATTTTATATCCCAGCCCTGCATTTTATCCATTATTGCAAAAAGTTCGTGTTCTGCTTCTTTTATCATTCCATAGTTTGCACCAAATTCCATAACATCTTCGGAAGCAGTATTCTGTTTCCACTCTATAAGACCGCTTCCGTTAGGATTGCCGGTTTTGGCAAAATTAAGGTAATAATTCTTCATTGCATCACTTAATTGTCTGTCGTAATCATCATAAAGCTTGGACTCTGCAGGAATATTACCGTAAAAGTAAACCTCTTCTCCGCTGTGCCAAGGGCCGAGTCTTCCGTTTTCTTTGGAAAACCAGTATTCATAAACCGGAATATTGTTTTTTACAGCAAGTCGGTTAAGACAGTAATGAGGATAATCGAAGAATACAGCTCCCCATATATCCTTCCAGTTTTCCGCTGCTTCTTCATCTGTGGATGCAGGGTAAAGTGCCATTACCTCGTCCGCATACTTACCAAAGTACCCTCTTACGTTGCTTTCGTAGTTTTTAAGGTTTGCACCGCCAAAGATTAAAAACGCTGCCGCTTCATCACTGTTGTAACCATGCATTATAGCTTCTTCGTTATACTCACCGGCAAGATAGCTCTCATAAGGCTGTTTGGTTAAAACATAACCATCAACAGTTACATGGTGTTCTGTTTCCGTTGCAGCAACCAGATCCTTTGCGCTTACCTTCCTTAAATCAGCCACATTTTCGCAGCCAAAGGCCTTTTTCACGTTATTTCCGCTGCTTAAAGCATCTTTAAAACTTCTGAAAGAATGAGTCGGGCTGACCGGCGCAACCGTTGAACTTTCAAGAACTGCCCTCTTAAAGAGCCCTTTAGCAAGAGGAGAAACGCATATTGCACTTACAGAAGTTGCTCCCGCAGACTCTCCCGCAAGAGTTACATTATCCGGATCACCGCCAAAAGCGGCAATATTGTTTTGAACCCATTTAAGAGCAAATATCTGGTCCATAAGGCCGTAATTTCCGGTTGTGTTATTTTCGGATTCCTTTGCAAGTTCTTCATCCGCAAAATACCCAAAGACACCAAGTCTGTAGCCCATATTTACAACAATGGCACCGGAACGGGCAAGTCCCTCACCGCTGTAGTCCGCATACCATGGCTGTCCTGTTTTTAAGGAACCGCCATGCACATAAACAACTACAGGAAGATCTTTTACTTCTCCGACAGGCTTCCAGATATTAATGTAAAGAGAGTCCTCGCTTACAGGCTCTCTGTAATTATCCTTTAAAGAAATCTTATAATCGTGGTACCCGATAATCTGTGCAAGAGAATCGTATATAGGAAGATTAACGGGCTGCATGCTCATTGGTGCAAAAGTATCTGCAAGAAGAACGCCCTCCCAATTTTCAGGCTCTACAGGCTCTGTCCATCTAAGATCCCCAACAGGTGCCTTGGCATAAGGAATTCCGGCGTATATCTCTATCTTGCCGTCCTCGCTTACAACTCCCTGTAAATCTCCGTTTGCAACATGTACAACTTCCGTCTTAACAGGATTCTTGTAATCCACAGCCTTAACTGTCCTAACCGGCGGCCATGTGATTGCAAGCACTAACGCAAAGAAAGCCAGCCACCCCGGCCAGAATACAGCCCTAAAAAGCCCTCTTCCCTTACTTAACACCTTACTGTACAAAAGGAAAGCCGTAACTCCCCCGCAAATGAGCAAAACAAAACCCAAAAGGGTATTCTTGTTAAGCTCCAAAACAGCAAGCATAATCAAAAACAACAAAGCAAAACAAATACAAAAGCCAAGACTTACCCTCTTCTTACCATTCTTACTATTCTTACTATTCTTGCTATTCTTGCTATTCTCGCTATTCTTGAGATTCTCGCTATTCTTAAGATTCTCGCTCTTCTCACTTTTCATACAATACCACCTCGCAAATTGTTTTCTTAATGGAAATTATACAACTGAATAGTGCACGATACAAATTATAAAATTATAAACAATTTGACACATTTGGGGACGGGGGTGATGTGTTCTGGAGGCCGCAGGCCGACACTTGCTTTAGCGTATGCTTGGCGAGTAATGAGCTTCAGGCTTGGGGTGTGTTCTGGAGGCCGCAGGCCGACACTTGCTTTAGCGTATGCTTGGCGAGTAATAGGCTTCCGGCTTGGGGTGTGCGTTTTGGAGGCCGCAGGCCGACACTTGCTTTAGCGTA
>JAILFQ010000085.1 GCA_024697505.1 Lachnospiraceae bacterium | reverse complement strand
TGATAAAAACGTTTCGATAGATTTGGTGGTTAAGGGTGATTATATGAAGAAGCGAATTATGGGTTTGGTAATAATAGTGGCAATTGTGGGGGTTCTTGCTCTGGCTTTTTCGGGCAACAATGCCGAATACGTTGAAAAACCGGATGAAGCTGCAGTTGTCAAGGCAACAAAACTTCTTGCGGATTCCCTTAACGGAAGCTTGATGTATTCAGATTGGATAAAGGAATATGACGGCGATATAACAAAGTATTACGGTGAAGGGGAATACACCTCTTATCCTGAAAAAACCGGAGAATGCAGTGTTTCCGGTAAGAACGCAACTTTGGAATACGGTCAGAAGGTAACATATAAGGTAAACGTACCTAAAGCGGGACTTTATATAATGAGGCTTAACTATAAGCCTGTAAGTAACACCATGTCGGACTTTGCGGTAAGCGTTACCATTAACGGGGCAGCTCCTTATCACGAAATGAAGATTGTTGCTTTGCCGCTCTTATGGTCAGACGAAACAAAAGATTATATAACAGACAGCTACGGTGATGAAATTGCACCAAAGCAGATCAGATATGACGATTTTCAAAACAGATACTTCTACAGTGGTACTTATGTAACAGACGAGCCTATGCTTTTCGAACTTAAAAAGGGAGAAAACAAAATAGTGCTTGAAAGTGTTGCGGCAAGTGGCCTTATGACGGGGGAACTTCTTGTTTCCGAGCCTCTTGCGGAACCGGAAAGTTACAAGGAATACATTTCAAAATATCAAGGTGTGGAAAAGTCGGATGAAGTTATAAATGTGGATGCCACAGCATACACATACAAAAACTCCACACAGGCTATTTATATGTCTAAAGATACTCCATCGGTAGAACCCTATAACGTTAAGAATAAACTTCTTAATTCCATAAAGTTTACCGAGCCGGGTACAGAACTTTATTACAGCATAACTCCGGAAAAAACCGGCCTTTATGCACTTACTTTCCATTATTTAAACGAAAAAGAAGAATATGACGCTTTTGAAAGCATTTATATAAACGGAGAGATACCTTTTAAAGAGTTTAAAAGCTATGCGTTTAAACCAACAGGCAGTACATGGGCAAACGAGACTTTAAAAGACTCAGAGGGAGAGATCCTTTATGTTTACCTGGAAGCAGGCAAAGAATACGAAATCTGCTTAAAGTCTGAAAACGAAGCCGTAACAGAGGCCTGGAGATGTGCAAGACTCATTTCCGAACATGTTGCCTGGTTCTCTCTTGAAATATCCAAAGTTACCGGTGCGGATAAAGATAAGTACAGAACCTGGAATATGACCAAGTTTATTCCGGAAATTCCGGATTATCTTGAAGCGTACGTAACTCTTATACAGCACATTCGTTATCTTTCTCAGGATAATGCAACCTATGGAATTAATTCCGCGCTTCTCTCGGATATGGATAAAGCCCTTATGTTTATAGAGCAGATGCAAAAGTATCCGGAGGAAATTGCCCTTTATACGGAAAAACTTACCGGAAGAGACAACTCGGTCCTTGTGGCAATGAGTAACTTTACTTCCCAGATACTTACCGGAAAATTTACCCTGGATACTGTTTATCTTACCGGAGACGAAGGGCAGATAAAGAAGGCGGAAGCCGGATTCTTTAAGAAATTCGGAGCAAGGGTAAAGAAACTCGCCCTAAGCTTTACGGACAATAAATACAGCACAAAAACAGATGATGAAGAAGTGCTTACTGTCTGGGTAAACAGAGCTGTTACCCATGTAGATCTTCTTCAAAAAATGATAGATTCGGAATTTACTCCAAAAAAGGGAATCAAGGTAAAAGTAAGTATCATGCCGGATGCCAATAAGCTTACGCTGGCAGCCGCAGCAGACAAAACACCGGATGTGGCCCTTGGTCTTTCATCCCACATGCCTTTTGAACTTGCCTGCAGAGATGCGCTTTACGACCTTTCATCATTTGATGATTTCTGGGAAGTGGCAGACCGCTTTACCCCGGGAGCCTTTGTCTCCTATGTGTTTAACGAAGGCGTATACGCACTTCCGGAAACCCTTAATTTCTACACTCTGGTGTACAGAAAGGATATATACGAAAGTCTTTCTCTTACACCGCCGGATACCTGGGATGATGTTGTAAACCAGCTTCCGGAACTTCAAAGATTCGGAATGAACTTCTATCACAATATTTCCGCCGGAGTGGGATACAAGTGGTTTTACCAGACGGTACCGCTTATTTTCCAAAATGATGGAAAGCTTTACGCAGAAGACGGTCTTTCAACAGCTATAGACAGACCGGAAGCCGTTAAGGGAGTTTCGGCACTTGGAAACCTCTTTATGGCATATTCACTTGATAAACAGGTTAACTCGTTTTTTAACTCCTTCAGATATTCAATTTTGCCTGTGGGAATAATCGACTCTTCAGAATACATCCTCCTGAAGAACGGTGCGCCGGAGCTTGAAGGGCAATGGGCCCTTGCTCCGTACCCGGGCACTGTAAAAGAGGACGGAAGCGTTTCCAGATGGTACGTTGCCAACGGAACCGGAGCAATAGTATTTAAGGAAACCAAAAAAGCAAATGAAGCCTGGGAGTTCCTTAAATGGTGGACCGAAAAAGAAACTCAGGTGGATTACACATATACTTTAAGATCCACTTACGGAAAGGAATTCTTCTGGATACCGTCCAATCTTGAGGCTTTAAACGAAGCACCTATAGACAGGGAAGACAAGGACGTTATTATGGACTCCATAAAATGGCTCAGAGACGTTCCCCGTTCCATGGGACAGTACCTTGTGGAAAGATCCCTTTCGGATATCTGGAACAAAATGATAAATGAAGGTGTTTCCGCCCAGGTTGTAATAGATGAGCAGACAATTCCTATAAACCGAGAGATCAAGAAGAAAATGAAGGAACTGGGTTATACGGACGAAGACGGAAACCTTATAAAACCTTATGTAATAAGAGATATAGACTGGGTTGAGGAACAGATTGAAGCCCACAGAAAACAGTAATTTTGCCGGCAGGTAAAAGCGGAGGCCAAAATGATAGCAGCTAACACAAAAAGAATAAAAAAGAGTGCGGCGGATGTGCGCGAAGGAAGACGTTCCATGCTTCTTCTCTTTCCGTATGCGATCCTGTTTTCCCTCTTTATACTTGTACCGGTTGTTATAGCCATTGCTCTTGGCTTTACATACTTCGACGTTATTAATAAACCGTCGTTTACCGGTCTTATGAATTACATATACCTCTTTACCCAAGATACGGTGTTTATGAAAAAGGTTCTTCCCAATACCTTTTTATACGCTCTTATAGTAGGGCCGGGAGGATATGCAATATCATTTTTGCTGGCCTGGATGCTGGCACAGATACAGAGCATACCAAGAACCATCATTTCCCTTGCAATATACACCCCTTCCATGGTTGGACAGGTATTTATAGGGGTGGTTTGGAAGACGATCTTTTCCGGAGACCAGAGAGGTATTATTAATAACATTCTCCTGGAATTAAACTTAATAGATACACCGATACAGTTTTTGCTTACCAAAGACTACTTTATGCAGATAATGATAATCATTTCCCTTTGGTCTGCAATGGGAATAGGCTTTTTGGCAATGATATCCGGTATTTTAAATATTAACGAAGAATTATATGAAGCGGCTTATGTAGACGGTATGAGAAACAGATTTCAGGAGATCATCTACATAACCATTCCGTCCATGAAACCGCAGATGCTCTTTGGCGCGGTAATGGCCATTGTGAACGCCTTTAACATGGGCTGGATAGGAGTTACCCTTTCCGGTGCAAACCCTACACCGGAATACGCCGGACAGCTTATAACCAACCACATAGACGACTACGGATTTATAAGATACGAAATGGGCTATGCGGCGGCAATATCACTTATGCTTTTGATAGTGGTTTACCTTTTCAACAAGGTTGCACATAAGTTCTTTGGCTCTAAAGATGAGTAAAAAGATGTCTAACATGTCAGAGTTGAATCGGAGAGGAAATATGAAAAAAAGACATAAAAAATCCAAATACATGGGGGCGAAGATTAACCCGAAATATTTCTCGGCCAGCCAGATTAAGTTTTATCTTATTCTTATTCCCCTTGCTGTGTTTATGATAATTCCGGTTATATATGTAATAAACCAGGCTTTTAAACCGCTTGGCGAGTTGTTTGCCTTCCCGCCGACTATCTTCGTAAAGAGCCCTACCCTTAAGAACTTTAAAGATCTTTTCGAATTGTCCGGCACAACGGGAATACCGATGTCCAGGTACCTTTTAAACTCGGTACTGGTTACCCTTATAACCATTGTACTTAACCTTTTTATTACGGTACTTGCGGCCTATGTATTTTCAAAAAAGAAATTCAGAAGCAAGAAAGTGCTTTTTGAAATAAACCAGCTGGCGCTTATGTTTGTACCTACCGCGGTAGCGGTTCCGAGGTACCTTGTGATAGTAAAAGCTGGGCTTTTGGATACCTGGTGGGCACATGTGCTTCCTCTTGCAGCAATGCCGGTAGGACTTTTCCTTGTTAAGCAGTTTACGGATCAGATACCGGACGCACTTATAGAGGCGGCGGTTATAGACGGAGCAAATGATATTACCGTTATAAGAAAGGTAATAGTTCCTCTTACAAAACCTGCACTTGCAACAAGTATAGTGCTTACTTTCCAGCAGGTATGGGGAGCGGTTGAGGCCTCCAATAATTTTATTACGGACGACTCTATGAGGACACTTGCTTTCTATTTGTCATCATTATCTACCAATAATACGGTTGCGGCAGCGGGACTGCAGGCGGCAGCCGGAGTGATACTTTTTGTACCTAACCTTATTATATTTATTGTAATGCAGTCTCAGGTAATGAATACTATGAGCCATTCGGGAATTAAGTAGGCTTTTGGGAGGAACTTTTGATGAAGAGAGGAAAAATAACGGTATGCATACTTCTTGCCTTTGTACTTACCATTATGGCACCGGCAACAACAGCCTCTGCAAACCAGGCAACCAGTTATACGTATACTCTTGAAATTAAATCCGGAAGTTATGAGTTTCCAAGGACGCAGGATGCCTATCTCCCGGATAAAACGGTTACAAAACTTGAACTTTCCAAGCCTACGGATGTTTTTATTACGCAGGACAATCGCATGTTTATATGCGATTCCGGAAACAAGAGGATTGTTATCTACAACATAGACACAGACACGGTTGTGGACGAGATAAAAGGCGGAGAACTTAAAACTCCTATGGGAGTCTTTGTTACAAAAGACGGCTGCATATATGTGGCGGATAACGGGGCCAAAGCGGTTTTAAAGTATTCACCGGAGCTTGAGCTTTTAAATACCTTTACAAGACCTACCCAACCCTCATTTTCGGATACCAATTTCGACCCGCTTAAAGTGGCTGTGGACAACGCGGGAAATATGTATGTAATAAGCGAAGGCGTATATAACGGTATTATTCAGCTTGCGGGAACCGGAGATTTTCTCGGCTACTTCGCGGTAAACAAGACCAAACTTACACCTTCCCAGCTTGTTCAAAAAATACTTTTTACAAGAGAACAGCTTGCAAACCTTACTGCAACCGTACCTACAACCTTTTCCAACGTGTACGTGGATGACATGGGTATTGTTTACTCCACCAGTATGGGAAATGCGGATGAGTGTCTGAAAAAGCACAACACTTCCGGTGGCAATATGTTTATGGAAGGTATTGTGGGATGGGATGACGTAACAGATGTTACCACCGACAAAAACGGAATTATTTATACCTGTACAGAGAGAGGCTACATTGAGATATACTCCAAAAACGGAGAGTTCATTTTCGAATTCGGTTCTTTTGTTACAAATGTGGATATTGCGGGGCTTTTCTCCTCACTTCCGTCCATTGCTGTGGATAACAACGGCTTTATATGGGGCGTGGATAAAGATAAGGGCTACCTTCAGTCCTTTAAGCCTACAGACTATGCAAAGCAGATCTACGGAGCAATGGGGCTTTATGAAGCCGGAAAATATGAAGAGTCTTTAAGTGCATGGAGAGATGTTTTAAGACTTAACCAAATGTCTGTGCTTGCACATAACGGGGTTGGAAAGGCACTTTTCCACGCACAGCGCTACGAAGAATCTCTGGAGCATTTTGAAGTTGCCGAAAACAGGAATTATTATTCGGAAGCCTTTTGGGAAGTAAGAAACCAGAAACTTCAGGTAATACTTCCATATGTATTTGCTCTTATATTCCTTCTTATTGTTGTAAATATTGTAATAAAGAGGGTGGATAAAAAGGGTAAACTTAAAAACTTTAAAAAAGACCTTACAAATAAAATGCTGGATACACCGGTTCTGGGAGATGTCCTCTTTATGTTCAGAGTGGCAAGACACCCGGGTGACCGTTATTACGACATAAGAGTTGCCAATTCCGTAAGAGGAGCCTCAAAATTTGCGGGTCATGGTCACGCAAGCGTTATAGGCGCAGCTATCATTTATGTTTTAACCTTTATAACCTATATGGTATACAGCACCATGAAAGGCTTTATTTACCAGTATGTTGCGGTTGAAGATATGGATATCGGAGGAAGCGTTGCAGGATTCTTTGTCCTTATCGGACTTTTTGTAATATGCAACTGGTTGGTTACTTCAATCAATGATGGAGACGGAAGCCTTAAGACAGTCTTTATTTTACCTGCTTATGCAGTAGCCCCGCTTATTGTGGGCATGCTTTCCGTTACGGTTTTAAGCTACGCAATGACCTACAACGAAAGCTTTATATTAACAATTATAATGGTGGTTACCGGAATCTGGAGCTTTGTAAACCTTTTTACGGGACTTATGAATGTTCACGATTATTCCTTTGGAGAAACGGTAAGAAGCTTTATCATTACCTTCTTCTTTATGGCGGTGGCAGTAATAATAGGACTTATAGTATCCATTATGTTTGAGCAGCTTTTCGGTTTTATTGTATCTGTTGGAAGGGAGTTGATATTAAATGTCATCTAAAAAATTCAGAATAACTTCCATAGCCCTTCTTGCCTGTCTTTTGTTTACCACAGGAGCAACCGGCTATATAGACACAAACAGGGACACAAGACCTGCACCGGAAAAAGCTCTTGTTGAAACCATAGGAACAAACGGATACGACTTTCTTACGGAAACAGATACGCTTAAGTACTATTACAGAGACGACAGAGACATATTTATGATAGTAGACAAGCGTAACGGCTATACCTGGAAAACGGGATTGGACGCTGCCTACTCAAGCGAAATAAAGAAAAACATGGCGGCCGCCTCAAACGATGAAGAACTTCTTCTTGCGGCAGAGCCAAAAGAAAAGAACCTGAATGCGACTTATATAGGCATAGCAAATTCACTTGTTACGGTAGAGTACAGTGAACTTGAAACCACAAAATATATTTCATCCGCCTCCGAAAAGGGTGCATCCTCTGTTCTCTCCGGAAACGGAAGAGACTACAAACTGGATGTGAATATGGAGGCCATAGACCTTAAACTCTCAGTATATATAACTCTTGGTGAGGACGAGATCAGCTACTTTGTCCCTTTCGAAGAGATGAGCGGTGAAGGTCTTAAAAGTGTAACAGCCGTAATACTTACTCCATTTCTTGGTGCAAGCGGCGGTCTTGCCCAGTATTACGACCCGGAAACGGGAGACTACGGTGAAGCTGTTTCCAAGTATATGGTACCGGGTTATGTTCTTGTACCGGACGGAAGCGGCGCACTTATAAGATTTACGGACAACAACGTGGCATTTACTTCTTACGAAGGAGACGTATACGGGTCCGACCCGTCTACAGAAACCTTTTACTACAGCGAAGTTACGGATGCTGTTCCTGTAAAAGATCCGGTTATGCCTGTGTTTGGAATAGCCCACGGGAACAGGCAGGCAGCCTTTGTTGCCTACGCAGAGTCCGGTGCCGAATACATGGATATTATAGTAAATCCGGAAGAGACCAAAAGAATAAAGTACACCTACGCATATCCCCGTTTTGAGTATAACCTTACCTACTATCAGGTATATAACAATGCGGGTTCCGGCTACTTTACCCTTATGGAAGAACCAAACATATTTGATGTAAGAATGACATATAAATTCCTGGCGGGAGACGGAAGCAAGGGCTTTGCCGCAGACTACACAGGCATGGCCCTTGCCTACAGGGAACATCTTGTGGAAGAAGGGATATTGACGGAAAAAGACGTAACTGCCGGAGACATTCCTATGAGAGCGGACTTCCTTATGTCTGATGTAAAGAAGAGCGTTATAGGAACAACGCAGGTAGTTACAACAACGGTTGATGATGTTAGAGACATATTAAACGACCTTGAAGAGGCAGGAATAAAAAATGTGAATTCCGGGTTGATAGGCTGGCAAAAGAAGTCGGAAACTCTTGCAAAGCCTGCAAGCTTCTCTTTTACAAAGAGTATCGGAAGCAGTAAAGACTTTAAGGGACTTATGAAGGAATTTGCGGAAAGAGGCAAAGACCTTTCCTTCTCAAGAAACTTTACGGTTATAAACGACAAAATGCTAAGCTACTACACTAATGCGGCCAAGCATGTTAATACCTGGTATTTAAGTGTTGACAGAACTGTCCTTTATCCTAAGAATGCGCCTGTTCAGTATACAGGTTATGCCCTTCCGGAAAAGACGGCAAAATGGATAGAAACCGCAGCAAAGAAGGCTTCTTCCTATGCCGGATCTTTAACCATAACGGGATCTTCCAACATTCTTACGGCTACATACGACAGAAACGGAGTTGTAACATCTCTTACGGATTCCGCAAAGCTTATAGCCGAAAGTATGGAGGCGGCAGCAGGAAAACTTGCCTTAAATCTTGAAAATCCAAATATGTACCTTTGGAAATATACAAACAGGTACCTTAAAGCGCCTGTGGGAAATTCCCAGTTCGTATTTGAGTCCGATACAGTGCCGTTTCTCCAGCTTGTATTAAACGGAACAATGGAAATGTATGCACCGTATTCAAATTTTTCTTTCTATACTCAGGCGGACATTTTAAGAATGATAGACTACAATGTTTACCCATCATTTGTGTTTACCGGTGAACCGTCTTATCTCTTGTCGGATACGGCGTCTTCGGACATGTATTCTACAGAATATACGGAGTACAAGGCAATAGCAAAGAGGGTTTACGAAGGGGTAAACGGAGTACTTTCAAGGACCATGGGAATGGATTGGACGGGAAGAGAAGTATTAAAGAGCGGTCTTATTAAAAACACGTATAAAGACGGCAAAGAAACACATTACGTAATTATTAACTATACACAGTCCGACGAGACGGTGGATGGAGTTAAAGTACCTGCACTTTCGGCGATTTTTCGCTAAGCCGGAAGGACAGCACTAAAAAGGGAGCAAGGAGCACTGTTTCATGAAGAAGATGAAAACGTGGAAACAAAGACAAAACAGGAACGGATATCTGTTTATGTTGCCATGGATAATAGGTTTTGCAATATTTACAGCCTTTCCGTTTGCGGCAACTATTGTCTTAAGCTTTATGAATGTAAATTCAACAATTCTGGGCTTTGAACTTAGTTTTGCGGGAATGTCCAATTACATAACCGCGTTTTTTAAGAATACCGAGTTCTTACCGGCCCTTGCAGGCTACTTAAAGATGGCGATCCCATACACCTTTGTAATTGTGGTTGTTGCCTTTATTATAGCTTACATACTTGAACATATAACAAAATTAAAGGGCTTTTTCAGAACGCTTTACTTCCTGCCGGTAATTATTATGTCCGGCCCTGTAATGGCAAAGCTTCTTGAAACAAAAACCAGCGACATGCAGGCTTTTGCGGATGACGAATACCTGGACCTTTTTATTGTGGATATGATAGCAAGTTATTCCAGGCCTCTTGCAGGTCTGGTATCCGATACCTTTACCCAGCTTTCCACAATACTCTGGTTTACCGGTATACCGATAGTCCTTTTTATCAACGGACTGCAGAAGATCAACCCGAGCCTTTATGAAGCTGCAAAAATAGATTCTGCTACGAACTGGCAGATACTTTGGAAGATAACCCTTCCGATAATAAGACCGATAGCGCTTATAGTAACGGTATTTACAATAGCTTCAATAGGTACATACGACATAAATCCTGTATATACCCTTATTGTAAAATATATGGCAAACACCAGCGGCGGTCTGGGTTTTGCGGCAACGTACGCCTGGGTATATACCCTTACGGTGCTTTTGCTCATGGGCTTATCATTTTTGATACTGAAGGAAAAGAAGACCAAGGTAAAGCATTATTAGTACTAAGAATTAACGGTCGCAGGGAGGCCTTGTATGAAAAGATTAAAAATATCAAAGAGGGCTTTAAAAGGAACAATACTAAAGATTACATTCTATCTTTTACTTGTGCTTATCAGTTTTGTTTTTTTGGAACCTATTCTCAGAATAGTTGTTAAAACCTTTATGACACCGGAGGACATAATAGACCCTGTGGTGGACTGGGTGCCAAGGAGCATTTCTTTAAACAACTTAAAAGTTGCCTTTAAGGTTTTAAAACTTCCGGTTACGCTGAAAAACTCCATACTCTTTTCCGGAGCGCTGGCAATAATGCAGACATTTTGCGCGGCACTTACAGGCTTTGCCCTTTCAAGGTATGAATTTGCCGGAAAACGTTTCTGGTTTGTAATGATCCTTATGTGCTTTATTGTTCCTACCTCCGTACTTATGATACCAAGGCTTATGATGTTTGTTACGGTTCAGGAAGCAATGAAGTTTACCCTTATAGGAACTCCGATCCCTCAGATGCTTATGGCCCTTTTGGGACAGGGGGTAAATTCCACCATACTTATACTCATATTCCAGAACTTTTTCAACCTTATACCAAAATCTCTGGACGAGGCGGCAATGATAGACGGAGCCGGTGCCTTCAGAGTTTTCTGGCATATAGGCCTTAAGCTTTCTTTAAGCACTGTTTTGGTGGTTTTCCTTTTCGCATTTGTTTGGAATTGGAACGAGACATATGTAACTGGAACTTTGTTAAGAAGCGGACTGGAACTTCTTCCTTCAAAGCTTTCCCTTTTTGACAGTGAGTTTGAAAACGCTGTATCCAGTTCGGGTTCGGCATTTAAGTTAAACGAAGCATACAAGATGGCGGCAACATTCATTTCCATAGTACCTCTTTTGCTGCTTTACAGCTTTGTCCAGAAGAAGTTTATAGAGGGAATAGAAAACACCGGTATTACCGGAGAATAAATCAGGAGAATAAAATGCAAAAAAAGAGCGGAATAATAAAAAAGACGGTGGCCCTGGCTCTGCTTGCGACCATGGCACTTGGAGCATGTACCGGCAAGGGAAATGTTGAAGAAAAGGGAGAAGATGCGTCTATGGGTATTGAAGATAAATCCAAATACAGAGTGGGAAGCCAGGTTTCCGATGCTTACGTGGACCCTGCCAAAATAACACAGGTGCCTGAGGAAATGATAAAGGCAAAAGGATATGAATACGACAGAGAGAAGCTTAATTATGAGCTTGTCTGGTCTGATGAGTTTGATTACGAAGGCGAACCGGACCCGGAAAAATGGGGTTACGATACCGGCGCAGGCGGATGGGGCAACAACGAGCTTCAGTACTACACAAAGGGCGAAAATGTTGAAGTTAAAGACGGCCTTTTGGTTATTACTGCCAGAAAAGAAGAAAAAAACGGAGCTGAATATACTTCCACAAGACTTGTTTCCAGAGGAAAGGGAGACTTTTTATACGGAAAGATCGAAGTAAGAGCAAAACTTCCGGACGGAAGAGGAACATGGCCTGCAATATGGATGCTTCCAACAGACTGGGACTACGGTTCCTGGCCAAAGTCCGGAGAAATAGACATTATGGAGCATGTGGGTTACGACCAGAATGTTATCCATTACTCCATACATACCGAGTCCTATTATCATTCTATAGGAACACAGAAAACAGCTACAAAGAGAGAAGAAAATGTAAGTACCGAGTTTCATGTATATGCCATTGAATGGCTTCCGGACCAGATAATCTTTTCCTGTGACGGAACAGAAACTTTCACCTACAAACCTACAAAGTATAAGTCTTCTCCAACATACAAAGAGTGGCCTTTTGACAAGAGATTCCATCTTCTTCTTAACATTGCCGTAGGAGGTAACTGGGGAGGAGTTAAAGGAGTTGATGAAAATATTTGGCCAAAGACCATGGAAGTTGACTATGTAAGGGTTTACCAAAGCCCGGAAATAACTGCTTTACAAAAGTAACATCGGAGGATGATGCAGTGGAAAACACAATGATAAAAGACGGGGATTTTTATATTGAAGACTACGACCGCAAGCCACCTTTTTCCAGCTTTTTGCCGGGTCTTACCGGAGAAGACGGAATACCTATGTGGGCTTTCTATACCAACAGAGGGCAGGCAGTGGCAAGCTTTGGCGTAAACAGTAAGGCAGAAGCAATAATGGAATTTACTCCTGCCTGCACAGAGTATGAAAACGTAAGGTTTAAGAGTTTTCGTACTTTTGTAAGAGTAAACGGAACAAATGCGGAACTTTTTACCGGCAAGGGCAAAAGGACCATGGCTATAAAAAAGAACAGTCTTAGGATTACGGAAATCAATCCGGAACTTGGGCTGGAAATAAGAGTGGATTATTTTATTCTTCCAAAAGAGCCTATAGGTGCTCTTTGCAGAAGGGTAAAAATAACAAACATTTCGGACAAAGAAATGGACCTTGAAGCTTTGGACGGAGCCGCAAAGATAATACCAAGAGGCATTTCAAACGGCCAGTTTGAAGAAATGGCAAACCTTTTTAAGAGCTGGACCGATGTAAGAAATACTAAGGCTCTTGCTCCGATCTTTGCAATGAGAGCTTCTACGGATGATTCTGCAATGGTCAGCGAAATAAGAGACGGATACTTCTTTGCATCTGTATGTGATGGAAAACTTATGCCTTTTATCTGCGACCCGGTAGAAGTTTTTGGCTACGATACATCATTATTTGCAGCAGAAGGCTTTAACAATAAAAAATTTGAGGAGCTGAAGACCTGTAAAAAGATATATAACAAAGTTCCTTGTGCTTTTGTTCCGTTAAAGAAAAAGCTTGCTCCAAACCAGGATCTTTATTTTGTAAGCTTTTTTGGCTACACAAGAAACGAAGATGAATTAAATGCTGTATTAAAACGAATGGCAAGTACAGGAAAGCTTTCCAGATACTTAAATATGGCAGATGATATAGCTTTTGAACTTACTTTGGATGTTCATACACAGACAAACTATCCGACCTTTGACAAGTACATAGAACAGTGTTATCTGGATAATTTCTTAAGAGGCGGCTACCCTACACTTACAGGGGGGAAGGTGCTTCATTTATACAGCAGAAAGCACGGCGACCCGGAAAGAGACTACAATTTCTTTACCATAGAGGCCGGGTACTACTCTCAGGGTAACGGAAACTACAGAGATGTATGTCAAAACAGACGAAATGATGTTTTCTTCTGCCCGAAAGTAGGAGATTTTAATGTTAGGAACTTTATGAGCCTTATGCAGCTTGATGGCTACAATCCTCTGGAAATAAGGCCGGAGACCTTTACCATAGAGGAAGGCAAAATGGAAGAAGCGCTTCGTGTAATAAAAAGTGCCTGCTCTCTTACGGATAAAAGAAAGAGCTATACTAACGAGCTTAAAGGATTTACTGCGCTTTTTACGGGAAAGTTTAAACCGGCCGATATTTTTAACGAGATTAAAAAAGAAGGCCTTGAGTTAACTGCAGATCCTAAAAAACTTGTTGCAGATCTGCTTGGTATTTCAAAGGGCCATATAGAAGCCGGTGCGCTTGAAGGTTATTGGTCGGATCAT
This sequence comes from Lachnospiraceae bacterium, assembly GCA_024697505.1. Taxonomy (GTDB): domain Bacteria; phylum Bacillota; class Clostridia; order Lachnospirales; family Lachnospiraceae; genus JAILFQ01. The sequence continues at coordinate 2,992 of JAILFQ010000085.1, read as the reverse complement.
TTTGACTATAATCTGGATCTTATTGAGAATTACCTTCTTGTTTTTCCGGACAAAGAAGAAGAACTTCTTGCCGGAGAAGGCTACCCTTACTACGAAAATGAAATGAGAGTCTTAAAAAGGGACGAGTCTTATGTTTTAAACGGCAGCAGCGTAAGAAGATTTGAAAACATTAAAAGGGAAGCTCCTGAAAACATACAGGAGGGCTTCAATAAATGGGGAACCAACTGGAAGAAGGATAAAAAGGGAGAACTTGTTACAACAAGCCTTCAGGGAAAGCTTTTAACCCTTGTTTTAAACAAGTTTTCATCTATGGACTCCTACGGAATGGGAGTGGAGATGGAAGGCGGAAAACCGGGCTGGAACGATGCCATGAACGGTCTTCCTTCCATGTTTGCGAGCTCCATGCCGGAAACTTTTGAACTCTTAAGACTTATAAAATTCTTAAGGAGTGCAAAGCTTGCCGGAGAAACTTCTCTTCCGGCAGAAGTTGCAGATTATTTTAAAAAGATCTATTCGCTTCTTAAGGAAAACAGGGCTCTTTCTCCTCTTACCGATGAGACCGGTGCATCTGCGGCAGACTTTGCATATTGGGATAAGATGTCTTCCATTCGGGAGGAATACAGAGACTGTGTCTACAGGCCTCTTTCCGGGGAAAAGGCTGTTATTGCAAAAGCTGAAGTAGAAGGCTTCCTTTCTATGGCAGAGGCAAGAATAGAAAGCGGTATAGAAAGAGCCAGAAGAATCACAGGTGGTTTTATTCCTACATATTTTACCTTTGATGTAACGGATTACAAGGTGATTAAGGACGAAAACGGTGAGGAAAAGAAGGACAAAGACGGAAGAAAATTTGTGAAGGCTCTTGGTTTTAAGGTAAAGAGCGTACCGCTTTTCCTTGAAGGTCCCGCAAGATATTTAAGTGTTGGCGTTAAGGACGCAAAGACGGTACATGAGGCTCTTCTTAAAACGGATATATATGATAAAAAGCTTGGCATGTTTAAGACCAGTGAATCTCTGGAAAATATGTCCTACGAATACGGAAGAATAAGAGCATTTACTCCGGGATGGCTTGAAAGGGAAAGCATTTTCCTCCATATGGAGTACAAGTATCTTGCTGCCCTTCTTGTAAACGGACTTTATGAAGAATTTTACAAAGCTGTAAAAACATCCTTTATACCTTTTATGAAAGCTGAGGTGTACGGAAGAAGTATACTGGAGAATTCATCATTTATTGCTTCTTCCGCAAATCCGGACAAGGATGTTGTGGGAAGAGGATATGTTGCAAGACTCAGTGGCTCCACAACAGAGGTCCTTACAATGTGGATACATATGTTTGCGGGGAAAAGGCCTTTCTTTACGGAAAACGATGAACTTTGCTTTTGTCCTGAGCCCGCTCTTTCCGGGGATTTTTTCGGAGAAGACAAGACCGCATCATTTACGTTTATGGGCCAGTGCAGACTCGTTTACCATAATGAAGAAGGCAGGAACACCTACGGAAACGGTGGTGCGAAGGTATATGCCATGAGGCTTCTGGATGTAAACGGCAAAGAAACATTTGTGGAGAGCAATGTTCTTAGAGGAGAAGATGCCGAGAAAGTTCGAGACGGTGGCTTTGTCAGAATAGATGCATATTTGAGATAGATTGGTGGAGGTTAAAAATGAAATACTGGAAGACAAAGAAAGGTATTTGTTATTCCGGATACAGAAGAGGACAAAGCCCAAGAACGGGAATATGTCCGTCGTATGCAGAGGTGCTTTACGATCTTAAACTTCTTGTAGAAGATGGATACAGTTATATAAGAATGTATGAGCCGGGAACTCATGCAAGAACGGCACTCAGAGTTATTAGGGATGAAAAACTTCCCCTTAAGGTAATGCTTGGAATAGACCCTAAAAGAGAGTTTAACAACATCGGCTGTCCTTGGCTGAAGGAGAGCCTTAACGCCAATAGGCTGCAGAAAAATGCGGCATACAACGACAGAGCAATAAAGAATCTTATATCTCTTGCAAATGAGTACAAGGAAGAAATAATGTGCGTTTCTGTCGGAAACGAAAACAGACCGGGCTGGGGAGAAGATCTTGTTACCGACAAGCGTCTGGTGGAGTTTGCAAAAAAACTTAAAGCCGGCTGCACACAGCCTGTAACCTACAACGAGGGTACAAGTGAGTGGCTGCAATTGGAGGAACTGGTTAAGGTTATAGACATAATTTCTATACACAGTTATCCTCTTTGGAACGGAATTTCTGCTGACAAGGCCCTGCAAATGAACATTGATGATTACAGACTTGTTAAGGGCAGGTATCCGGACAAAGAAGTGATATTTACAGAGTGCGGCTGGGCAACAAAAAGTAATTCCGCCGCAATGAAGTGTGACGAGGCAAATGCCGAGACTCAGTGCAGATATCTTACCAATCTTCTTAAGTGGACAGATTCGGAAGATATACAGGTATTTATATTCGAAGCTTTTGATGAGCCTTGGAAGGGGTCCGACGACGAAAACGAGCCGGAAAAACATTGGGGAATATATGACGAGGGAAGACATAAAAAAAGCAGTTTTGTTTAACGACTTGAATTAATAAGGGACCGATAAGGAGGATTTTTTATGGTAACAATAAAGGATGTGGCAAGAGAGTCCGGAGTTGCTATCTCCACTGTTTCCAATGTTCTTAATAATGTGGGAAATGTAAGTGAAGAAACCACTGCAAGGGTACTTAAAGTTGTGGAAAAACTTAAGTATATTCCAAATGTAAATGCCAAATACCTTAAATCCAACAAGAAAAATACAATAGGTTTGTTCCTTTCCAGCATACAGGGAGATTTCTACAGACAGCTTATTCAGGCTGTGCATCTTCAGTGCAAGATAAACGGATATACTTTGAATATTTGCGTAAGCAACGACAATATAAGCGAAGAGATATACGGAAGTATTCTAAGCTCCGGTACGGAAGGCGCCATAATAATGAATGACGGTCTTGGAGACGAATATATAGAAAG
>JAILFQ010000072.1 GCA_024697505.1 Lachnospiraceae bacterium | reverse complement strand
AGATAAAAGAAAAACTTACATATTACAATAATCTTTACGACATCTATCATTTGTATAAGGATACGGTTAATGTAAAGACTGTTAATGAAAAGGCCGGAAAAGAGACTGTTGAGGTTTCGGAAGACCTTTTTAATCTTTTGCTTTTTTCCAAGACCATGTGCGGAATAACAAAGGGCAAGACAAACATTGCCCTTGGTAGTGTTTTAAGCATTTGGCATACATACAGAGAAAACGGCATTGCGGACCCGGAAAACGCAAGGCTTCCGGAAGAAATAAGATTAAAGGCCGCAAATGAACACACAAATATTGAGGACTTAATATATTACACCGAGGGAAGCGGAAAAGACAAAAAGTTTTACGTTAAGTTTCTGGACCCGGAGTTAAGACTGGACGTTGGCGGAATTGCAAAGGGATACTCCATTGCAAGAACCTGCGAATATATTAAAGAGCTCGGCTATACAAACATACTTGTAAGCGTTGGAGGAAATATTGCCGCCGTTGGCAACAAGCCGGACGGAAATCCATGGAAAATAGGAATAGAAAATCCGGATACGGAAAGCGCGGAAGAGTATGTGGAAAGAATCTATTTAAATGATGGTGAATGTATTGCCACCAGCGGAGACTACCAGAGATATTATTATGTGAACGGAGTTAAATACTGCCACATAATAGACCCGGAGACACTGTACCCGAAGAGCGATTTTGCCTGCGTGTCCGTTATTACAACGGACGGCGGTTCTGCAGATGCGTTTTCCACAGCATTATATCTTATGAGCCTTGAAGAAGGGCTTGAGTTTGCAAGAGCAAATGATCTGGATGTGCTCTGGGTATACGGAAACGGAACAAAAATCTACTCAGACAACTTTAAAGAAAGACTGTTAAATTGATGGAAGAAAAAAATAAAACCATAAAAAAAGGGGATCTGTATTTAATAGGAGGGCTGCTTTTGATCTCCATTGCAGTATGGCTTGGAGTAAGACTTTATTCCAACATTACCACAAAAGACGGGGCAGTGGCAGTTGTTTACATAAACAGCGAAAAGGTTGCGGAGTACAGCCTTGGGAAGAATGCCAGCTACACCTTTGAGTCCTATAACGGAGGCAGCAATGTCCTTGTTATAGAAGACGGTTATGTTTATGTTTCCGATGCCTCCTGTCCGGACCGCATTTGCGTACACCACAGGAAGATAAATAAAAACGGACAAAGTATAGTCTGCCTTCCAAACAGATTTGTTGTAAAAATAGAAAATGGTAAAGAAGCGGAACTTGACGGAGTAACAAAATGAAGACAAAAAGAATTGCTTTTCTTGGGCTTTTTACAGCCCTTGCTTTTGTATTTTCATATATAGAATTTTTAATCCCCATAAATCTTGGAGTGCCGGGAGTTAAGCTTGGCCTTGCAAATTTGGCCGTTATTGTGGCGCTTTATCTTATTGGGCCGGTGGATGCCTTTGCCCTTTCCATGGTAAGGATTTTGCTAGTAAGTTTAACCTTCGGAAATTTTTCTGCTTTTATGTATTCCCTTGCAGGCGGTATATTAAGCTTTCTTGTAATGTTTTTTGCAAAAAAACTTAAATTCTTTTCCGAAACGGGAGTAAGCGTTCTTGGCGGAGTCTTCCATAATGTAGGCCAGATAATTGTTGCCATGATCATAGTAGAAACGGAAAGTCTTCTTTACTATCTTCCGGTTCTTGCACTTTCGGGTGTTGTTTCCGGAGTTATTATAGGCCTTCTTGCAGCACTTGTAATAAAAAGGTTAAAACAAATTTTTTGAAAAACAGGAGAAATAAAAATGCAGGCAACAGTAAAAACAGAGTATAATGAGCCACTTATTCCAAACAGAGCAGACCCGTATGTTTGCAAGGAAAACGGTCTTTATTATTTTACCGCTTCCGTACCGGAATACGACAGAATAGTCCTTAGGTGCGCCACCACAATAAAGGGGCTTGCCAAGGCAGAAGAAAAAGAAATCTGGCACTGCCACGAAACAGGAAAAATGGCAAAGCATATATGGGCACCGGAGCTTCACTATGTAATGGGCGGCTGGTACATTTATTTTGCGGCCGGCGAGAACCCGGACATTTGGGCTATAAGACCATATGTACTTAAATGCACCGGAAACGACCCTATGAAGGACGACTTTGTAGAGCTTGGAATGATGCAGGCTGCAGATGATGATGAGTTTTCCTTCAAGTCTTTTTCATTGGATATGACAGTGTTTGAAGCAAACAAAGAATGGTACTGTGTTTGGGCAGAAAAAGTTGGTGTGGGAAAAATGATCTCCAATCTTTACATTGCAAAGCTTGAAACCCCTAACAAGTTGAAAACGGTTCAGGTGCTTCTTACAACACCGGATTATGACTGGGAAAGAATAGGCTTTTGGGTAAATGAAGGTCCTTACGTATTAAAACATGACGGTAAGCTCTTCCTTACCTTTTCCGCAAGTGCCACCGGAGCCTGCTACTGTGTGGGAATGCTTGCTGCAGATGAAAATGCAGACCTTTTGGACCCGAGAAGCTGGGAAAAGTTCAGAGACCCTGTACTTAAAACGGACTACGAAAAGCATGTTTACGGCCCGGGCCATAACTGCTTTGTAAAGAGCGAAGACGACACAAAGGATATAATGATATATCACGCAAGACCTTACGAGAAAATAGAGGGGGACCCTCTTTACGACCCTAACAGGCATACAATGATGCTTACGGTTGAATGGAAAGACGGACTTCCTGTGTTTAACTTTGAAAAACAGAATTGACAAAGACTTTTTTAGTGTTATAATCAAAAAAGCTAAAGCGTTGATGAGAAGAGTAAGATGTGAAAGGTCTCAGAGAGGGTTGCATATGCTGAAAGCAACCTGTCACGGAAGCATCCGAAAACTACCTCGGAGCGGATGAAAACATCCCGTTGATCACGTTATAATCAAATTAAGCCGGAGAGCGCAAGCTTTCAATCAGGGTGGAACCGCGGGTATTATGCCCGTCCCTTTTGACATCATCATTAGGGACGGGCTTTTTTGTATATAAAAGTCCTCCCGGGAAAGAAAAAGGAGAGAAAGAAATGAAGATTATTTACAACGACGGACACGTTGCTGAGTGCCCGGCAGAAGAGGAACAGCACGTTATTCGCCATTCTGCAGCTCACATTATGGCACAGGCCATTCAGAGACTTTTTCCTGAAGCAGATTTTGCATACGGCCCTGCTACTGAAAGAGGCTTCTACTATGATGTTGATCTTGGCGAAAAGAAGCTTACAGACGAAGATCTGGAGAACATCGAAAAGGAAATGAAGAAGATCATTAAAGAAAACCTTCCTTTTAAGTCTTTCATTCTTCCAAGAGCCGAAGCTGTTAAGCTTATGCAGGAAAGACATGAAAAATACAAGGAGGAGCATATCGGAGACCTTCCTGAAGATGCTGTTATAAGCTTCTTCCAGCAGGGTGACTACATTGATATGTGCGTTGGTCCTCATGTAACATATACAAAGGCTGTAAAGGCATTTAAGATTACAGGCCAGTCCGGTGCATACTGGAAAAATGATGCAAAGAATAAGATGCTTACCCGTATCAACGGCGTTGCATTCAGAACTCAGGAAGAACTTGACAACTACCTTAAGGAAGTTGAAGAGGCAAAGGCAAGAGACCATCGTAAGATCGGTAAGGAAATGTCCCTCTTTATGACAGACGACCTTATAGGTAAGGGCCTTCCTATGTTCCTTCCAAACGGCTACACAGTATGGCAGGAACTTGAAAACTATATTAAGGCTAAGGAGAGAAAGCTTGGTTATCTCCATGTTATGACTCCTTGCGTAGGTACGGTTGCTCTTTACGAGACATCCGGCCACTGGGCTCATTACAGAAAGAACATGTTCCCTGCAATGGAAGTTGAAGGAGAAAACTTCGTTCTTCGTCCTATGAACTGCCCTCACCACATGATGATCTACGCTAACAAGCCAAGAAGCTATAAGGATCTTCCTCTTCGTATAGGTGAAATAGCACACGACTTCCGTTTTGAGTCTTCAGGTACCTTAAAGGGAATTGAAAGAGGACGTCACTTCTGCCAGAATGATGCCCATCTTTTCGTAACACCTGACCAGATCGAGGATGAAGTAAGTAAGGTTGTAGACCTTATTTTCGATGTATATAAGGATTTTGGAATTGAAAATTACAGATGCGTACTTTCCCTTCGTGATCCTGCCGATACAGAAAAGTATCATCCGGACGACGAAATGTGGAATACAGCGGAAGATGCTCTTCGTAAGGTTCTTACAGATCTTAAGATAGACTTTACGGAGGAAATCGGCGAGGCTGCTTTCTACGGACCAAAGCTCGACGTTAATGTTAAGCCTGCCGTAGGTGCCGAGTACACACTCTCCACATGCCAGCTTGACTTCTGTCTTCCTGCAAAGTTCGACCTTAAGTATACGGATAAGGATGGCCAGGAGCGTACACCTGTTGTACTTCACCGTGCAATTCTCGGTTCTCTGGACAGATTTATGGCTTATATCATTGAGGAGACAAAGGGTAAGTTCCCGCTTTGGCTTGCTCCTCTTCAGGTTAAGGTACTTCCTGTATCCGAAAAGACTCTTGATTATGCAAGAGGCGTATACAACGTTCTTGAAGACAAGGGCTTTAGAGTAAGTCTTGATGAGAGAGACGAAAAGATCGGCTATAAGATCAGAGAGGCACAGCTTGACAGAGTTAAGTACATGCTTGTACTTGGCGCAAAAGAAGCCGAAGAGAACACAGTAAGCGTACGTAATCGTGATACCGGCGCTACCGAGACTATGTCCCTTGACGATTTTATAAGCAAGATTACAGAAGAGATCAACACAAAAGCAAGATAATTTATTATAAAGAAAAGATGCCTACGGGCAGATTATAAGGAGGCCCCACATGTCTAAGATCCCAATGACCACACCTCTCGTTGAGATGGACGGAGATGAGATGACCAGAGTACTCTGGGAAGCGATCAAAAAAGAGCTTATTCTCCCTTTTGTAGACCTTAAAACGGAATATTACGACCTCGGTCTTGTTCATCGTAATGATACAAACGATCAGGTAACAATAGATTCCGCAAATGCCACAAAGAAGTACAAGGTAGCGGTAAAGTGCGCAACCATTACGCCTAACGCTGCCAGAGTTACGGAATATGGCTTAAAGGAAATGTACAAGAGCCCAAACGGCACCATACGTGCCATGCTTGACGGAACGGTTTTCCGTGCGCCGATCATTGTAAAGGGAATAGAACCTCTGGTTAAGAACTGGAAAAAGCCTATTACCATTGCAAGACATGCTTACGGAGACATTTACAAGAATGTGGAGATCAAGGTTCCGGGTGCCGGCAAGGCAGAACTTGTTTTTACCGGTGAAGACGGAAAGGAATGCAGGGAGACCATACATGAGTTTAAGGG
>JAILFQ010000062.1 GCA_024697505.1 Lachnospiraceae bacterium | reverse complement strand
TGTTTGAGGTATCCACACTCTCCTGAAGACTTTCAAGAGAAGTTCTGATAAGCATGACCTTAGTTACATCATCATTTATGGCAAACAGCTCAATATATGTATTCCCGGTTCTGCTGTTTTTAACCTGATAGATTATATAATTCTCTGTGGTCTTTAACGTGTTTTGTATATTGTATTCCTGCGATGGTCCGGGAAACAGATATGAGTGCAGTCTCATGGAAATCTCATTATCTCCGACGATAGAGATGTTCCCGTTGTTATAGCTTATAGGCGGGAGTGCAGGATCATACCACCACTGGAAACATACCCTCATATCCTTTGAATTGGCAAGGGTCTGTAACTCAAGCTGGTCTTCATCATTTAAAAGCCAGCTTAAATCCTTAAAGCTGCTTGTCTGATAACCGTATTCCAAACCCCGCTTCATGCCTTGAGAGTCTTTGGGATTAACCTCCGATTTTTCTTCTGTGTCCCCGGAATTGTCAAGACTTCCACTTTCCTCATTAGTTTCATCTTCGGTTACTTCGTCAGTCTCTTCGGAGACATCACCGGTTCCCTCATCTTCTTCAACTGTTTGCTCATCGTTTTCCGTTTCTTCCTGAGAGGCCAGATAATCAATATATTTCTGATCTCCGTCAACAAGCAGACTTTGAACATAATTGTAGACCTTATCAAGAGAATTGATTTTGCTGTAAATATAATATGATTCAAGAAAAGTCTTGTTTAAGACCCAAGTAATCAAAATAACTCCGAAAACAGAAAACAAGACGATAAGCATCATTTTGGTTTTCCAGGAAAATTTAAAAGATTTCATTATTCCTCCGTATCAAACTTATAGCCCATGCCCCATATAGTCTTTATATAATCACCTTTGTCTCCCATCTTGCTGCGCAGTTTTTTTACATGCGTATCAATAGTTCTGGCATCGCCGTAATAATCATAATTCCACACATTGTTGAGGATTTTTTCTCTTGAAAGGGCCATTTTGGAATTGGTCATAAAGTATTCAAGAAGTTCAAATTCCTTAACGGAAAGCTCTATAGGCTCATCATCGATTTTAACGGAATGTGCTCCTTTATCCAGTTTAATACCGCCCATTTCTATGCACTCATCCACCTGAGTGTTGGATCTTCTGAGAATTGCATCTACTCTGGCAACAAGGATCTTAGGCGAAAAAGGTTTGGAAATATATTCATCCACACCAAGTTCGAATCCAAGCAATTCATCTCTTTCATCGCTTTTGGCAGTAAGCATGATGATCGGTACTTTTGAATACTGTCTGATCTCCCGGCAAACCTGCCAACCATCCATTTTAGGCATCATAACATCAAGAATGATAAGACTTATATCTTTGTTTTCAAAGAAGATATCTACGGCTCTTTCACCGTTTTCCGCTTCAATCACCGAATATCCTTTTTTAGCCAGAAAGTCATGAACAAGTTTTCTCATCCTGCTCTCATCGTCAACAACAAGTACCTTAATCTGGTCCATAGCCTTTTACCTTCCTTTTCAATGATTATTGTAATTCTATCCCTATTTAGTGTTTTAAATGTGAACACCATTAAAAACCTATTCTCCAAGGCTTTCAAAATTCACATCGATTCCCTGCTCATTAATATTTTTAATTATTTCTCTTAACTCAACTTCTTTGGAATTTAAATCTTCCGCCCAGGAAGCGTATTTATCCAGTATCTGTTCCTCATACACCCTTCTGGCCGGCGAAGTATAACCTGTCAGCGCCATCACAAACATTCCTATAACCATAAAACCCAGGAAGGCGCAAACAATGCCCAGAACAGAAACAAGGCCTCTCAATTTCTTCACTTCGTCTTCGGCTCTTTGCTTCTTGTTTTTTATCAGTTTTTTAGTTTCACCTTTATATGTCGGAACAGGCTTTAACAGTTCATCAGAAATTACCCCGGACTCAATTATCTTTCCTCTGAGTTCAACAAGAAAATCCATTCCCACAGGTGTTTTAAGCGTCTCTCTGTCCAATAGTCTAATATAGAGTCTAAGCATAACTTCAGGATTTGTAAGGTCTGTTTTAGCCTTAAGATATTCAATTGCTTCAGCTTCTTTTTTTGCTTCCTCAAGACTTTCTTCATCTTCAAAAGTATGTCCTGAAAACTCCGTTATCTTACCCATTTAATCCTCCATCGCAAAAGTTTTAAAGGCTGTGCCTCTCTCTTCAAAATTCTTAAAAAATCCATATGATGGGGCAGCCGGTGAAAGAAGACAAACCTCCCCTTTTCCGGTTATGTCCTTGGAAAGTTGTACCCCTTCTTTTAAATCCCTTACATAAAAACCGTTTGAAGGCCGCATAGCCTCTTCAAAAATCCTTTTTCCGGAATCGTACATAAATATAAAGTTAATATCGCTCCTATCTCTTATAAATGATACCAGAAGGCTATAATCTATACCTCTGTCCATTCCGCCGACAAGTATGGTCTTTACGTTTTTAATACTGTTTGCGGCCATTATGGTAGCCTGCGGTATTGTGGAAATTGAATCATCATAAAAAAGTATGCCGTTTTTTTCTCCCACAAACTGAAGTCTGTGGTCCAACCCCTCAAACTTTTCCAGAGATTCAAGTGCCTTTTCTCTGTTACAACCAAGCAAATCACAAGCTATCTTTAAAACAAAGTTTGCATTTACTTCATTATGACGGCCGGGTACTTTAAGCTTAACCCTCGAGGCTTCGGCTTCTTTTATTACGATCTTTTCTGCAGGAGAAGCAAACCCCGGAACATTCTCTCCAAGAAGAAGAAAATCGCCCGCTTTTTGGTTGCTGCCTATATGAGTCTTGGCCAAAAAGTACTTGTCCATAGTTTTATAATAATCAAGGTGTTCCTCAAAAAGATTTAAGAAGACCGCAATATGAG
>JAILFQ010000140.1 GCA_024697505.1 Lachnospiraceae bacterium | reverse complement strand
TACCGTTTTATATGATCTTGACGATACTAAGATAGCTTCTACCCTTGAATCCGGTCCTATTTACGATGTTATTCAGGCTGCCATACCGGAAGGCGTCGAAGTAACATATGCAACAAAGCTGGATATTCCTGAGCATGGAGTTGCAAATTACACAGATGAGGTTACCGGAGCTAAGATGTTTGGTACATATACTTATCTTCCGGAATACGGATGGTTGCTTTTTGTTGCGGCAGATGTTTCTACTCTTTATGCAGAAGCTTCTTCAACAGCAACATCCATTATTCTTATAGCTCTTATTGTTCTTGCGTTTATAGTAGTAGCACTTACCGTTATTATAAAGAAGATGCTTGATCCTATAAAGACAGTTCAGTTAACATTAACAGATGTCGCAAACCATAATCTTAAAGTTGGAGACTCGGTAGCCAAATATAAGAATAAAGATGATGAGATCGGAAAACTTGCAAATGCAACACTTGATGTTGTTGACATGTTAAAGACGGCTGTTGGAGTATTAAGAAACAGCAGTGATTCTCTTAATTCCTCGTCTGCAGATTTGGATGCAACGTCTAAGAAGCTTGTTGGTGTTGCCACCGAAAACATGGCTGTTACAGAGAACTTCTCGGCAAGTATTCAGCAGACAACAGCTGCTGTAAGAATGGTTGAAGAAGAAATCAACAAGATAGTTAAACTTGTAGATGATGTAGACCAGAAGGTTAAGCTTGGAGAAACAGGTTCCGAAAAACTTATTAACAGCACAAAGCAAATGAATGAGCAGGCTAATAAGAACATCAATGAGAACGTTGAAACAATGGATCAGACACTTATAGCAATGAATGAGGCTATGCAGAGTCTTGAAGCTGTTAAGAAGATTAACGAACTTGCAGATGCGATCATGGATATTACATCTCAGACAAACCTTCTTTCGCTTAATGCATCTATTGAGGCGGCTCGTGCCGGCGAAGCAGGAAGAGGCTTTGCGGTTGTTGCCGATGAGATAGGACAGCTTGCAGGCCAGTCTAAGAATACAGCTATGAACATTCAGGAAATTGTGGAAGAAAGTAACTGCGCTGTAGATAATGTTAAGGCACAGGTTGATAAACTTACAGGTTATATTAAGAATAATGTTACAAGTGTATTCGAAGGCTTTGCTGACCAGAGTTCCAAGTATGGAGACGGTATAGGAGATATTAGAAGTACCGTTGACGAAATCGGTTCAGCCATGAAGGACCTTAGTGAATCCATAAATGGTATAGCAAGAGAAATTGCAGCTGTTACGGGTGCTTCAGAAGAAAACAGTGAAGGTGTTAACGATATTATTCTTAAGAGTGAGGAAACCACGAAGATTACTACAGACATTGAAAGACTTGCAGAAACAAGCCGTACAGATGCTGATAATCTTGAAAATATTGTTAATCAGTTCAAGTTATAATTGTACATATAAGAGTAAGACCCCGGAATATTCCGGGGTTTTATTTTTTTAGATTCCAAATTGATCTTACAGCAATATATTTTTGATCTGTGTTTGAAAAAGTGAATGGAATAATATAAAAAATATAATACTTCTTTTTTACAAATTCGCTTCGACGTGATAATATAGATATTGTGTCAGATTTTATGAAATGGCAAACAGTGTGGTGCAGATTCTTATGAAGATCACACTAACCCTGTTAAATAAATATTTTTAAAGGAGATATAAGAAAAAATGAAATTAGGAATCGTAGGCCTTCCAAATGTGGGAAAGAGCACACTTTTTAATTCACTTACAAAGGCCGGGGCAGAATCTGCCAACTATCCATTTTGTACCATAGATCCGAATGTGGGAATAGTTCCTGTTCCGGATGAAAGACTTGATGTATTAACAAAGATGTATGATTCGGAAAAAACAACTCCTGCGGTTGTGGAATTTGTTGATATTGCAGGTCTTGTAAAAGGTGCTTCAAAGGGTGAAGGCCTTGGAAACCAGTTCCTTGCAAATATAAGAGAAGTTGACGCTATTGTTCATGTTGTCAGATGCTTTGAGGATTCTAACATAATTCATGTTGAGGGAAGCATAGATCCTATAAGAGATATTGAAACAATAAACATGGAACTTATTTTTTCAGACCTTGAAATACTGGAAAGAAGATATTCAAGAGTTGTAAGAGGATCACACAACGATAAAGAACTTGCCAAAGAAGTGGCTATGATAGAAAGGCTTAAAAAGCATCTTGAAGCCGGAAAAATGGCAAAAACCTTTGAACTTTTGGATGATGACGAAATTAATTTCTATTCTCAGTACAATCTTCTTACAGGCAAGCCGGTTATTTTTGCCGCAAATGTTAAAGACGGAGACCTTGCAGATGATGGAGCTTCCAACAGTTTTGTTCAATCTGTAAGAGAATTTGCTAAGGGAGACGGTTCTGAAGTATTTGTTATTTGTGCTCAGATAGAGCAGGAAATTTCTGAACTTGAAGAAGATGAAAAGAAGGAATTCCTTGATGATCTCGGAATTAAAGAAAGCGGTCTTGAAAGACTTATAGCTGCGAGCTACAGAACGCTTGGCCTTATTAGCTATCTCACCGCAGGTCCAAAGGAAACAAGAGCATGGACGATCACCAAGGGAACCAAGGCGCCTCAGGCTGCCGGAAAGATTCATTCCGATTTTGAAAGAGGATTTATCAGAGCAGAAATAGTAAGTTATGAAAACCTTATTGAATGTGGAAGTATGACGGCTGCTAAGGAAAAAGGACTTGTTCGTTCCGAAGGTAAAGAATATGTTGTCCAGGACGGCGATGTGGTCCTTTTCCGTTTCAATGTCTGATTCTTTGTGAGGTGAACAGTTGGAGAACTGTCTTCTTAGTAAAGCGATTATTAAATTTTTACATTTTAATATAGAGTTTGAAGATGTTCCGTCTACATTTGTCCTGTTTGGCAATGAATATTCTGTCTTTGGCCCAACAATATTACTTGCTTTTATTGTGGCAATTACAACGGTGAATTTTAATGTTATGCGTACGGGCCAAAATAAGGAACACTATATTTCTGCGGCAATAAGAATAATACTTTCCGGCCTGGTCGGAGCAAGAGTCGGGTATATTTTTTTGCATTGGGA
>JAILFQ010000318.1 GCA_024697505.1 Lachnospiraceae bacterium | reverse complement strand
GCGCTTTTTTCTTTCTTGTATTTTTTGTTGTATTCATTTCCGAAACATACAGGGTTATATACACAAGAATGCTTCTTGAGGGAAGGGTCTACAGTCGTGTGGATACTTCAACTCTAACCTATCTTCTTCGTCTTAAAAAGTGGAAAAAGGTATCATTGGCGTATTTGCACTACAATATTCGTCTCTTTTTATGGTTCTTTACACTGGTGGGCCTTCCTGTAAAGTTTTACGCATATTCTATGGTAAGGTACATTCTTGCGGAAAATCCTTCTTTAACAGGAAAGCAGGCAATGGCACTTTCCGAAAAAATGATGAAAGGACATAAGTGGGAAAAGTTTCTTTTGGATCTTACCTTTATAGGCTGGGACCTGCTCTCGTATTTAACAGGCAAAGTGCTTGGCGTGCTTTACGTTGAGCCTTATAAAGAGGCAACAAAAGCTGAGTACTTTGTGTGCATAAGAGAACTTGCTTTTGAAAATAAGGTGGAGGGAATAGAACTTCTTAACGACAGATATGTGTACGAAAAAGCCTCCAAAGAGGCCATAGACAACGCCTATATGGACATTATAAGTGTTATGAAGGAACCGGATGTGGAACTTCCTGAAACCTCTAAGGTAAGAGCCTTTTTCCAAAATGTGTTCGGTCTTGTTCTTTGGTACGACAAGAAGGAAGAGGAATACAGAAAGGTAACAACCGCAAAGGCTGCCATAGACTCCTACAAATACTGCGTAAGCGGGGAAGAATACCCTGCAAGACTTTCTCCTGTAGGCGTGGCAAAAACCAGAAAATCTCTTGAACACATGGACTATATGAGGCACTATTCTCTCTCTTCGCTGGCGTCGATATTCTTTATTTTTTGCATTGTTGGCTGGCTTTGGGAAGTTGTGCTCCATATTATTCAGACAGGAGAATTTGTAAACAGAGGTACTCTGCATGGCCCATGGCTTCCTATTTACGGAAGCGGCGCCCTCTTAATACTTCTTTTCTTATACAGATTCAGGAAAAACCCGTGGCTTGAGTTTGTAACTTCCATTATTCTCTGCGGCGTGGTGGAATACTTCAGTTCCTGGTTCCTGGAAGTAACAAATGATGGCATAAGATGGTGGGATTACACAGGATATTTTCTTAACATAAACGGAAGAATATGCGCGGAAGGCCTGTTGGTGTTCGGTGTTGCAGGAATAAGTGCGGTTTACTTTATTGCCCCTGTTTTGGACAACAACCTGGAGAAGATTTCTGAAAAAATAAAAGCACCGATAGTGCTGGTGCTTATTATAATCTTTATATTTGATGTAATTTATTCAAAACTTAACCCGAATGTGGGAGAGGGAATCGCAAAATACGCCCTCTCAGTTATTAACAACACTATGCCTTATTATTGGTGAGGTTTCGTCTAAAGGAAGGAGGGTGTAATCTCTTTCCTTGCACCATTCTATAATAAGCGGCACAGCGTTTATACTGTTTATGTTAATGTCGTGCTGCAGGATAACGGAAATGTCTTTCTTAGCAATACAATATGCCGTTCCATTATCTGTAACGGATTTAAAATATTTCTCGGGTGTCTGCATCTTACCGGTGGTATCTCCGGCAGCAACGTTCCAGTCGTAATATATGTAGCCTCTGTTAAGCACTTCTTTTGTAAGGTAGGACATTATTCCGGTGCAGTACTTCTTGCTTACCGTATTGGAGCTGCCTCCCGGAAATCTTATTATGTTAGGTCTTATGCCTATCAGATCGTAAACGGTGTCTTCCATTTTCTTAAGGTCTTCAAAATATCCCTCTCTGCTGGCGTAAACAACGTCGTAATCGTGGATGTAGGTATGAAGGGCAACAGTGTGCCCGTCTGCATATTCCTGTTTTATAAGGTCCAGGTATTCCGGTTCCTGGGCGGTTACAAAGAAAGTAACCTTAACATCCGGGTAATTCTCTCTTAAAAGGTCCAAAAGTTTGGAAGTATGTACACAAGGACCGTCATCAAAAGTTAAATAAACAAGTTTTTTGTACACATAAACCGTTCTTGTAAGTGTACTTTCCTGCCCTTCTTTATCCGCAACGGTGTATTTTACCTCATAAGTTCCCACCGTATTAACATCCACATCAGACTCTGTAACAACCTTGTCCGTAATGTCGCCGTCAAAATCGTCATAAGCGGAAACGCCGGGGTCTGTATAAGTCTTACCGATCTTTACATATTCCTTGCTCTTACCGTTAAGCACAAATGATGGTGCTGCGTTCGGAGTAGGAGTAGGCGTATTGGTGGGAGTAGGAGTAGGTGTGTTTGTAGGAGTCGGAGTATTTGTAGGGGTGGGGGTGTTTGTAGGAGTTGGAGTGCTTGTAAGAGTGGGACTTGGAGCCTCGGTATATGTTGGGGACGGAGTCGGAGTACCTTCCGCATAAGGGAAATAATCCGAAAGAGAACACCCCGCAAGGACCACAAATGTAGCGGCCGCACATGTAAGCAGAATAGTTTTTAATAAGTTATTAAACCGGGGAGCCCAAAGCTTTGCTCTCCCCGGTTGGTTTTTCTGTAAAGAATTATTTATCATTTGTAGATTGCTTCTTTCCTATATTTGCCGTGTATTTAAAACACATTGGGAATACACCCAGTGTTACAAACATTACTATTGCATAGCGGGCTGTTCTTACAGCGTACTCGCCTGCGCTTGCACTGTTTAAAAACTCCTTGGAAAAAGGAAGTTTAAGAAGGAGGCTTAGGCCAAGGAAAACGGCGCCTGCACCGGCAATTCTTAAAATGATCCTCGGTATGCTCTTTGTATTTTCAAACTTTACATATTTTGTTTCGAAAAGGTCTGCAACAAAGAAACCTATAAGCATTCCAAGGCCTGTAAAATAGTCGTCTGTGTGGCAGTAGAATACACCCGGTATTGCTGTACAAAAAAGAATAAGATAAAGGAGCCATCTTTTCTTTATTGCCTTTTGAAGAAGTGAAGATACTAAGATTATTGCAATACCCAAAAGCCAGCCCACAAGAACGTCTGTCGGATAGTGGTTTCCAAGAGCAACTCTGGAAATTCCCACAAGAAACGGAATTACAAAAGCAAGAACGGTTAACCACTTTTTCTTACCGTACTTTCCCAAACTTCCATACATAACTGCGGAGTTTGTGGAATGGCCGCTAGGAAAAGAAAAGCCCTGCTTGCTTATATCATAAACATCAAAGTCTGCGTCCACAGGCTTTAAGCACTTAATGCCCGGATTATCAAAATAAGGACGTCTTCTGAAAAGCATATTTTTAATAAGCGGGTTCCAGGTAAGACCCAGCATAAGGTTAACAGCTATGTAACGTCCAAAGTCTTTGTTAATACAAAGATATACAAAAGCGAAGAGGGCAGACATTATTATCTGGTCCCCAAGCTCTGTAAAAAGCGAAAAAACGGTGGTTCCAAAAGGTGTGCCTATAAGACCCTGAAACCACTCCATAAATTTTACTTCCCAGTCAAAATAAAAGGTTATTCCTTCCATGGTTACTCCCTTCAAAACTTAAAACTTTCAGATCTTTCTGCCGCAGTTAAACTCAAAAATGTCGTCTATCATACTGTGCACAAGTTCCGCTTCTTTTGTTTTTGCTATTGTGTAAAGCACTTCTTTACCGTCTCTTCTGCTTATAATAAGCCCGCTCTGCTTAAGGGTTTTAAGGTGGTGGGAAACGGCAGGAGCACTCATATTAACGGCAGCGGCAACGTCGCTTACACATTCCTCTGTATGGCAAAGAAGCCACATAATACGCAGACGCGTACTGTCGCAGAGCATGGAAAAAACATCCGCGGCCATAGCAAACTTGTCCTCTCCGGGCATTTTTGCAAGTAATTCATTTATGTTACCCATATGGTTATGCAGTTCTTCCATAAAAACCTCCCAAGATCAAAGATATTTGCAATCAGCTTTGCTGCTTGTTCATAACGCAGAGTGCTACACAAAACTATGTTTATTTTAGCACACTTTTAAACCAAAACATACCCTGTTTAGGTCAAAAAAACTATTTTGTAAGGCATAAGGAACGTGCTTTTAAGTGTTAAAACTTATGGAAAAAAGTTATTATTGATAGTATAATCATTTCATCGTGAGTCTTTTAAGACTTTAAACCGGAGGGAATAATGAAACTGCTTGAAGAAAGAATACGTAAAGACGGACTTGTTAAAGAAGGCAATGTATTAAAGGTGGACTCATTTTTAAACCACCAGATGGATGTGGCTTTATTTTCGGAAATGGGACAGGAATTTAAAAGACTTTTTAAAGACCACAAGATTAATAAAATACTTACAATAGAGGCTTCCGGAATAGGAATTGCCTGTGTTGTTGCTCAAAGCTTTAATGTGCCGGTGGTATTTGCAAAGAAAGCACAGAGCATTAACTTAGACGGAGAGGTATACACCTCAAAAGTGGAATCTTTTACAAAGAAAAGAGTATATGACATTTTGGTTTCCAAAAAGTATCTGGGACCGGAGGATCATGTTCTTATTATAGACGATTTCCTTGCAAACGGATGCGCCGTACTTGGGCTTTTGGACCTTATTAATGATGCAGGCGCAACTGTGGAAGGAGTCGGAATTGCAATAGAAAAAGGCTTTCAGCAGGGCGGCAGACTTATACGTGAAAGAGGAATACATCTGGAATCCCTTGCAATTGTGGAAAGCATGGATGCATCTACAGGAGAGATAACATTTAGGGAGCAGTAAATAAAGGGAGGTATTTTATGAGCATTACTTATTTGGAGAAAGAAAGAACATTCAAGCTGGATACACCAAATACCAGCTATGTAATTTGTATTGTAGATAAAGAAGGCTTTGTGGGACACGCTTACTACGGGAAGAAGCTTGAAGAAGGAGATGTTTCTTATCTTCTTCGTATTTTTGAGGGTGTAAAAACCCCTGAAAGCTGTAACGGTGAGAGGCTCAGCTTTTACGACAGATTCCCACAGGAATATCCTACCCATGGAATAGGAGACTTCAGAGAATCCGCTCTTCGCGTTGAGGATAAGAACGGAGCCCATGCAAGTAAGCTTACTTACAAGAGCCACAAGATCTTTGCGGGAAAGAAGGAGATACCGGGACTTCCGTCCACATGGAGCGCAGCAAATAAAGGCGCAGATGGTAAGCAGCCGTGGAAAGCCTGCTACGAAGATGTTAAGGGTGGCGAAAAGGGCCTTACCGTATGTACCGCACCTTACGGAAAAGATGCAGACTGCTACACCCTGGAACTTCGTCTGGAAGACAAGGAAACAGGTTTTGAAGTTGTTCTTTCCTATACAGTCTTTGATGATTGTGATGCGATAGTCAGAAGTGCAAGAGTTATAAACACAGGTTCCGAGACTCTTATTGTAAGAAAAGCCATGTCCGCATCATTGGATATGGACAACAGAAACTACGACAAAATAGAACTTCTTGGAAGCTGGGCGAGAGAAAGAGAAATAGACAGAACCAAGGTTTCTTACGGTATACAGGGAACAAGGTCCGGAAGAGGAGAAGGCGGACACCAGGAGCATGCCTTTACGGCGGTTTTGGACCATAACGCAACCCAGACCATGGGAGACGTTTACGGATTTGACCTTATTTATTCCGGAAATTTCCGAAACCTTATAGAGCGCAGCCAGTTTGACCAGCTTAGGATCATGGAGGGAATTAATCCTGAAGACTTTTCCTGGCAGCTGCTTCCGGGGGAAAAGTTCTATACTCCTGAGGCAGTGCTTGTTTATTCTTCCGAGGGAATAGGCGGAATGAGCAGAGCCTTCCACGACCTGTACAGAAAACATCTTATCCGCGGAAAGTACAGAGATAAAAAGCGTCCTATCCTTATTAATAACTGGGAAGCAACATATTTTAATTTTAATACCGAAAAACTTCTTGGAATTGCAAAAGAAGCCGGCAAACTGGGAATAGAAATGTTTGTTATGGACGACGGATGGTTTGGTAAGAGAGACGACGACAAATCTTCCCTTGGCGACTGGTTTGTAAACGAGGAAAAGATAAAGGGCGGCCTGCCTTATCTGGTAGATGAGGTAAACAAACTTGGAATGAAGTTTGGCATATGGTTTGAGCCGGAAATGATAAGTGAAGATTCCGAGCTTTACAGAAAACACCCTGACTGGGCGTTTAAGGTGCCGGGACGTACTCCTTCTCAGTCCAGAAACCAGTATGTTTTGGATATTTCCAGACCGGAAGTTGCAGACCATCAATATGCACAGATAGCAAAGATCTTGCACTCTGCAAATATAGAGTATGTTAAGTGGGATATGAACAGACCGCTTTCGGATGTATACAGTCAGGCTCTTCCTAAAGATAGACAGGGAGAGGTCTTCCATCGTTATGTAATGGGAGTTTATTCCATGCAGGAGAGGCTTGTTACGGAGTTTCCTGACCTGCTTCTTGAAAACTGCTCCGGAGGAGGCGCAAGATTTGACGCCGGCATGCTTTACTACAGCCCACAGATCTGGTGCTCCGATGATGCGGATGCAATTGAGAGACTTAAGATACAGGAGGGCACGGCACTTATTTATCCGCTTTCCACAATGGGTGCCCATGTGAGTGCATGTCCTAACCATACCGTAGGAAGAGTAACACCTTTCGAGACAAGGGGAAGAGTTGCTCTTGCAGGTACATTCGGCTATGAGTTGGATGTTACAAAACTTACGGAAGAAGAAAAGAATATGATCCCTGAGCAGGTTAAAACCTACCACAAGTACAACGACCTTGTGAGAGAGGGAGATTATTACAGAATTGCTTCCACATATGATGACCACACATTTGATGCATACATGGTTACATCTAAAGACAAGTCCGAGGCACTTGTTACGGTTGTGCTTGTAAATAAGCGTCCTAACATGCTTTCAAGAAATATAAAGCTGCAGGGCCTTGCCCCGGAGAAGAAGTACCGTATAGAAGAAGGCGCTCCTTCCGCAAACGGCCCGGCCGACAGAACCTATCTTGGCAGCACTCTTATGAATGCAGGCATTCAGATAGAGGAAGACTGGGGAGATTACAAAGCAAGATTAATACATGTTGTAGAAGCATAAAAAAATACCCGATATTATATTGGAAAGAACAAATGACCTGCCCTGCCGGTTAAACGGAAGGGTGGGTCTTATTTTTCACAGATTTTTGACAAATTAAACACTATTTGGTAACACGCGCCCTTCATAATAGCTGTAAGGATAGTATTTAGGAAGCAGCCATGAAAGGTGGTGTTACAGGTGAAAAAATATTTATATACAATAGCTGCGGCGGCGTCTGCACTTTGCTTTACGGTGTATATAGCGCTGGATACATTTGTTATTCCTAAGGCTTATGTTGTGGTAAATGAAGAAGTTCAAAGCGTTGAAAGAAAAACATCGGAAAACGAAACAGCTGAAAACGAAACAGTCAAAGGTACAGCTGATGAAAAAACGGAAGAAGAAACAGGAGAAGAAACAGCAAAAGAAGCAGAGAAAGAAGCAGGCTCTGACATAGTAAAGGAAGAAGCGGAAGAAACAGCAACAGAAGAAGAAACGGCCGAAGCTGCAACAGAAGAAGAAACGATCGAACCGGCAACAGAAGAAGAAACGACTGAACCGGAGCAGGTTGAAACAGTTATTACGGATAACTCTTATACAGACGGAAACATTAGTATTTTAATTACCGAATACAGGATTAACGACACAAACGTTTATGTTGCAGATATCACTTTATCTTCTCCGGACTATCTTTCCACCGCTTTTGCA
>JAILFQ010000254.1 GCA_024697505.1 Lachnospiraceae bacterium | reverse complement strand
TAAAAGTTCAAAAAGAATGATCCTTAACAATTTGGGACAGTTAGTGATTTTCGAATTGTTTTATAAGGGCCTTATTGTACTTTTAATGCTTCCGGTAATGGAGACGGCTTTAAATGTTTCCATCAGGCTTTCCGGCTACAGTTATGTTACTTTTGACAATGTATTTGACTTTGCCTTTAAGCCTGCAACAATTCCTCTTTTTATTCTTTCACTTTTGTTGTTTTTGTTTCTTTTATATGTAGAAGTTACTTCTCTCATTGTCTTTTGCAATGAGTGTGTTAAGCATGGAAAAGTATCCGCAACGCAGATTTTATTGCCCGGGCTTAAAAGATCCGTAAAGGTTTTAAGACACCAGCATGATGCGGGCGTTTATTTTTCCGTGTTTTTATTTATGGTGGTTTTATACAGCCCCATGTGGGCAGGAATATACGAACGCTTCCCGCAAGTCCGTTACATGTTAAAAGGTTTAAACGCAAATGATACAGCCTACAAGATAATAATGGCAGTGTTTGTTTTGATGGTCATTATTGGATTTAGCGGTGTGTTTTCTCTTTTTTATTCTGTTTTGAGGAAAGACGGGTTTGGGAAAAGTATAATAAAGAGTATTAAACTTGTTTTTAAGCATCCCAAAGAAATCCTTTTACCTCTCATTATATGGAACGTTGTAATATTAGCTGTAGAAATTGCCGCTTTTTTTATTCTTTTGGTCATTACAACGATAATTCCTTCATTTTTTACATCCGGAAACCATCTTTTGCTTGTACAAATGAGAATTGAAGATGAACTCAGTCTTTACGGCGGAATGTTTTTTTCCACTGTGGGTGCTGTCCTAAATATAGCTTTTTTGTCTATTGCCTTTAATAAATATGCAACAGAGGATTCGGAAGCGGATGTGGAGTATGTGGATGCGGGATTTACCAAAGGCGGTTTTTCAAAAGTATTCACCGTCCTCATGTCTTTGATCATACTTGGAAATCTGTTAACCACAGTCTTTTTTGTAAGGAGAGGTTCCAAAGTCGGAGATACTCTTTCCGAAAATGCAGTGGTGGAAATAACCGCCCACAGAGGGGACTCTGTCAATGCTCCGGAAAACACAATGTCTGCCTTAAAAAGTGCTGTTGAAAACATGGCAGATTATGCGGAAATAGACGTTCAGCTTACCAAAGACGGGGTAGTGGTTCTTGCTCACGACTACAGCCTGTACAGAATATGCAAGAAAGACGTTAGGATTTATGATCTTACTTATGATGAACTGTTAGAATATGATTTTGGAGGATGGTTTTCGGAAGATTTTAAGGGAGAGCAGGTAATAACTTTAGACCAGGCAATAAAATATTGCAAAGGCAGGATTAAACTCAATATAGAGCTTAAGTCTAAATACAGCATGGATGAGCTTGTAGTGAAGGTTGAAGAAATAATAAGGGAAAACTACTTTGAAAATCAATGTGTTGTTACCTGCGGAAGAATTTCCCCGCTTGAAAAGATGAAAGCACTAAATAATGACATAAAAACCGGATATATTTTATCGGTAGCCTACGGTGACTTCTTCTCAATGGATGGTGTAGACTTTTTTAGCGTTGAAGCATCATTTTTAACCCAGGAAAATGTACTGCAGGCTCATTTAAAAGGTAAAGAAGTTCATGCCTGGACGGTAAATACGGTTAACGCGACCAAAAACATGATGGCAATGGGAGTAGATAATATTATTACGGATAATCCGCTGGTTGTAAGAAGTGTTTGCGAGGATGAGAATCCTTATTATGGCTTTCTTAAAAGGCTTGCGATAATAATTCAAAACTGATATACTGATTTTGTATGCACAAAAAACCGAGCGGAAAAGTGTGCATAAGAACGGAGAAAATTGAATGATAAGAAGTATGACGGGGTTTGGACGTTTTGAGTTTCAGGGAGACGGCAGAAAGATCACCGTAGAAATGAAATCTGTGAACCACAGGTATAGTGAAATTTCTATTCGTATGCCAAAGAAACTTAACATCTTTGAGGCCGGTATCAGAAACCTGCTTAAGCAGTACATAAGCCGTGGTAAAGTGGATTTATTCATTACCTATGAGGATGAAAAAGAAGGAAGAGAGTGCGTTAAGTATAATCCTGATGTTGCCAGGGAATATCTTGATTTTATGAAGCGCATTGAGGATGATTTCGGACTTAAGAATGATGTCAGTGTTTCTACTATAGCAAGATTTCCAGAAGTCTTTACCATAGAAGAACAGGGTGAAGACGAGGATGATATCTGGAAAGATGTAGAAGCTGCCGTAAAGGGCTGTGCGGAGAAATTTGTTGAAACAAGAATTGCCGAAGGAGAAAGACTTAAAGAGGATATTCTTTCAAAACTTGACGGAATTCTTGTTATGGTTTCAAAAGTTGAAGAGAGAGCACCTCAAATAGTGGAAGAGTATAAAAGAAATCTTCTTGCAAAGGTGTCCGAGCTTCTGGGAGACAGAAAAGTCGATGACACTGTTCTTGCAACCGAAATTACGGTATTTGCGGACAAAATCTGTGTTGATGAAGAAACGGTCAGACTCAGAGCTCATGTTCAAAACATGAAGGATACTCTTGCAAACGGAGAAAACATAGGAAGAAAACTGGATTTCATTGCCCAGGAAATGAACAGAGAAGCAAACACAACACTTTCCAAAGCCAATGATATTGATACTTCCAATATAGCTATTGATTTAAAGACCGAAATAGAAAAAATACGAGAACAGATACAGAATATTGAGTAATTTTACCATTGAATTGTTCTTGCTTTTTGTGTTATCATCTGTCTTGCTGAAAATAACAGTAAGCAGTAACAATATTAAACCCATAATATATAGAAAGAAGGAGAAAATATGTTACATCCATCTTATGGTGATATGATCGAAGCTCTTAATACAGACGTTCAAGAAGGAGAAGCACCGATCGTTAACAGCAGATATTCCGTAGTTCTTGCTACAGCAAAGAGAGCAAGACAGATTATATCCGGCGCTCAGCCAAGAGTAGAGTGCGCTGTAAACAAACCATTATCTATTGCCGTTCAGGAAATTTATCACGGAAAGGTAAAGATCGTTAACGACGAAGAGGAAACTGCAGCAACACCGAAGAAGTAAAATGAAATATGAAAAATCACGGAAAATTTATAAAAAAACCATGTTTTTTTGAAATTTTCCTTGATATTTTTATATCTACAAGCTAAAATACAATACAGGTTCGGAAGGAACAAATTTTTGTTTTGACAAAAATTTATCAAGTACCGAACAACCAAAAATTGTTCAGGAGGAAACAAAAATGGCAGTTAAAGTTGCAATCAACGGATTCGGCCGTATCGGTCGTCTCGCATTCAGACAGATGTTTGGTGCAGAAGGCTACGAGGTAGTAGCAATCAACGATTTAACAAGCCCAGCAATGTTAGCAGATTTATTAAAGTATGATACAGCACAGGGTGGTTACTGTGGAAAGATCGGTGAAAACCTTCACACAGTATCATCTAAGGAGCCTGTTTTCGAAGAAGACGGCAAGACAGTTAAAGTTCCTGGTTCCATCACAGTAGACGGTAAGGAAATCACAATTTATGCTATGCCTAAGGCAGCTGATCTCCCTTGGGGTAAGCTTAACGTAGACGTTGTTCTTGAGTGCACAGGTTTCTACTGCTCCAAGGAAAAGTCTATGGCACACATCCAGGCTGGTGCCAAGAAGGTTGTTATTTCTGCTCCTGCAGGAAGCGATCTTAAGACAATCGTATTCTCAGTTAACGAGAAGACATTAACAAAGGATGATCAGGTTATTTCTGCTGCATCCTGTACAACAAACTGCTTAGCTCCTATGGCTAAGACTCTTAATGATTATGCTCCTATCCAGAGCGGTATCATGAGCACAATTCACGCTTACACAGGCGACCAGATGATCCTTGACGGACCACACAGAAAGGGAGACCTTCGTCGTGCACGTGCAGGTGCTGCAAACATCGTTCCTAACTCAACAGGTGCAGCAAAGGCAATCGGCCTTGTTATTCCTGAGTTAAACGGTAAGCTCATCGGTTCTGCACAGAGAGTTCCTGTTCCTACAGGTTCTACAACAATTCTTACAGCAGTTGTTAAGGGTAAGGACGTAACTAAGGAAGGCATTAACGCAGCTATGAATGCTGCTGCAAGCGCATCCTTCGGTTATAACGAAGATCCTATCGTTTCTTCCGACGTTATCGGTATGAGATTTGGTTCCCTCTTCGATGCTACTCAGACAATGGTTAGCAAGATTGATGAGGATACATTCCAGGTACAGGTTGTTTCCTGGTATGATAACGAGAACTCCTACACAAGCCAGATGGTTAGAACAATTAAGTACTTTGCTGAATTAAACTAATTATCGGATTATAGTGAAGACTCAACTGGGGTCCGGTCTGTAAAGGACCGGGCCCTTATTTAATTTAATACAGAAAGGAAACTATTATCATGTTAAATAAGAAAACAGTAGATGATATTAATGTTAAGGGCCAGAGAGTTCTTGTTCGTTGTGATTTCAACGTTCCTCTTCAGGATGGAAAGATC
>JAILFQ010000211.1 GCA_024697505.1 Lachnospiraceae bacterium | reverse complement strand
AGACTTCATGGACATGGCAATGCGTTTCTGCGATATAAGAAAGCGTATTTACACATTTCCTAAGATGGGTGAAAAGGCATACTTCATTGCTGTTCCTACATCCGCAGGTACAGGTTCCGAGGTTACTCCTTTCGCAGTTATTACAGATGAAAAATCCGGAGTTAAGTATCCTCTTGCAGACTACGAGCTCCTTCCAAACATGGCTATTATTGATACAGACTTCCATATGTCCGCACCTAAGGGCCTTACAGCCGCTTCCGGTATAGACGCAGTTACTCATAACCTTGAGGCAATTGCATCAATGATGGCTACAGATTATACAGACGGCCTTGCACTTCGCTCCCTTAAAATGATATTTGAATATCTTCCAAGAGCTTACGAGAACGGCCAGACAGATATTGAAGCCAGAGAAAAGATGGCTAACGCTGCAACAATGGCAGGTATGGCATTTGCCAACGCCTTCCTCGGTGTATGCCACTCCATGGCTCATAAGCTTGGTGCTTTCCACCACATTCCTCATGGAATTGCAAACGCACTTATGATCAACCAGGTAATCCGCTTCAACTCTGCAGAAGTTCCTACAAAGATGGGTACATTCCCACAGTACTCTCACCCACATACACTTGCAAGATATGCGGAAGCAGCAAGATACCTTGGCTTTGGCGGTAAGGACGATAAGGAAAGCGTAGAAAACCTTATGAAAGAAATCGACAAGCTTAAAGAAAAAATTGGTATCAAGAAGTCAATTAAGGATTATAATATAGATGAGAAGGATTTCTTAGACAGACTCGACGCAATGACCGAGCAGGCATTCGATGACCAGTGTACAGGTGCAAACCCTCGTTATCCGCTCATGAGCGAGATTAAGCAGATGTACCTTAACGCATATTACGGCAAGGAGGAGACAGTATGAACCTTAAAGAAGTAGTAGCTAAAACAAATGCAAAGACAGTTTATCGTGATGGTGACAAATGTATTAAGGTTTTCAATGAAAACTATTCTAAGTCCGACGTTTTAAACGAGGCACTCAACCAGTCCAGAATCGAGAACATCGGCCTTAACATCCCTAAGATTCTTGAAGTAACAATGGTAGACGGAAAATGGGCCATTGTTTCGGAATTCATTGAAGGCGATACCCTCGCAGATTTAATGAAGAAGAATCCGGGCAAAGCAGATGAGTACTTAAATCTCTTTGTAGACCTTCAGATCGAAGTTCAGAAAAAGTCCTGTCCTGTTCTTACAAGACTTAAAGACAAGATGAACACAAAGATCAGCCAGGCAGACCTTGACGCAACAACCAAGTATGAGCTCCACACACGCCTTGAAGGCATGCCAAAGCACAACAAAGTTTGTCATGGAGACTTCAACCCTTCAAACATTATTATTACAAAGGACGGCACTCCTTACATCCTCGACTGGGCACACGTTACTCAGGGTAACGCTTCCGCAGATGTAGCAAGAACATACCTCCTCTTCTGGCTTGAAGGAAAAGAAGAACTTGCAAAGAAGTACTTAGACCTCTTCTGCAAGAAGACAGACACCGCAAGACAGTACGTACAGAAATGGTTACCGATCGTAGCCGCTTCCCAGTCCGTAAAAGGCAACGAACAAGAAAGAGTCCTCTTACTCTCATGGACAAACGTGGTCGATTACGAGTAAGATAAAGCTTGGAAAGCTTGAGAATATATTAGGGCTCGGACGAAGTCCGAGTCAAAAAGCAATAATAAAGCCCGGAAGGAATGCATGCATTTCTTCCGGGCTCTATTTTGCTTTATTGTGCGCGCTGCGCACAACCCTAATATATTCTCTACGCTTTCCAAGCAATATGTTATGAGTACCCCTCCAGCACAGAGTAAGCACGCAGTGCTTATTCTGTGGTCACCTTGTTTTCCCCGTCCGAGCCCTCATATATTCTCTACGCTTTCCAAGCGAAATGTTATGAGTGCCCCTTGCATTTCTCTCCCCAATGTGCTATATTTCTTACCGAAAAAATTAGACACTTGTAGTATGATTATTTTACAGCCTTCGGGTCATTTTAGGAGTTATGGAAAAGATTAAAGATTTATGTCGCAAATATTGGCATGGTTTTCTGCCAATCATATATTTACCTATATACATGAGATGGTTTCTCTATCTCGAAGAAAATGTGAACAGCTCCTGCCACATCATTACAACAAAACTGGATACTTTAATTCCGTTTTGCGAGTACTTTATAATCCCATATTTCTTGTGGTTTGCCTACATTACCGTTGTCGGTCTTGTTTTCTTCTTTCACAATAGAGAAGACTTTATAAGGTATTGCATCTTCCTCTTTACCGGAATGAGCATCAGCCTTTTTGTTTGTACTATATGGCCTAATGGTTTAAGACTTCGTCCGGCTCTTGCGGATATAGGAAGAGACAATGTTTATATAAACATGGTGCATTTCCTTTACAAGACGGATACTCCTACCAACGTATGTCCGAGTATCCATGTTCTTAATTCCTGTGGTGCTTTTATTGCGGTCTTAAAGAGCGAAACTCTTAAAGACAACAAAAAAGCCCGCGTATTTGCAGGCTTTTTAAGTGTAAGTATTATTCTTTCAACAATGTTTTTAAAGCAGCATTCCTGCGTAGATGTTGTCTGCGCTATCATGCTTTCCTACTTTGTTTACATAATCGCTTATGTTCCGGATTATTCAAGCCTTCATAAGCGCGCCGTAATAAGCAGATATTAGTTAAACTTAAAGATTTTGCGGCTGAGTTTATAGCCGTTACATAAAATCGCTCTTCCGAGAGGAGTACGAACCTTTGCGCAGGCCCCTAAAAAGGACCTGCTCATTTTTTTATAGAGCACCGGATCCTTTTCTTTTACATAATCCCAAAGTTCATTCTTTTTCTTAATGCTTTCCTCGTCTTTTCTAAGTACAAGAAATACGGAGGATATCATCATCATTATGATCAGGTATCTAAGCATATAGTTTGCAAGATGTTTATGTCCGACTTTTTCAAGGTCATAAAGGTCTACCATTGTTCTTGTTACAAAGAGCTGCTGGTCTACTCTTGCCATCATATTTTTTGTGCTTACGGACTGGTCGTCTCTTCCTATAAAATACCTGTAAAGATCCAGGTCCATGTAGTAGAGCGTTTTTACATGAGGGAGCGGCTGGTAAACATATATGTTATCCACATAGAAGGTATGCTCAGGCAGCTTTAATCCACATTCTTTAAGCAAGGTCGTGCGGTAGATAACGGAGTGCATAAGTATATACTCTCCTACACCAAAGCGTTTTGCCTCGTCCCAGTAAAATGTTTTTTCTATTGGAAGTTTCCCTCTGTAGCTTATAACTTTTGGAGTCTTTTCCCCTACTTTTTCGTATACATAATTGCAAAGGAACATATCCGGTCCCATTTCTTTGGAAAGGAGCTCCTTAAGCCTTTCAAGCACTTTTTTAAGGCAGTCCTCATTCACCCAGTCATCGCTGTCCACAACCTTAAAGTATGTACCAACGGCATTTTCTATGCCCATATTTACGGCACTTCCATGTCCGCCGTTTTCCTTGTGGAAAGCCCTTACAAGTCCCGGATGCTCACTCTCAAGTCTTTTTGCAATCTCAAAAGTATTGTCTTTTGCAGATCCGTCATCCACAATCATAATATCCATTTCTTCACCGCCGGAAAGCAGTGTATTTACCGCATGTTCCATATATGCGGCAGAGTTGTAGCATGGTACCACAACGGAAAGCAATTTTTCTTTCTCTTTCATAATCCTTTTCACCCGGCCCCTTATTGCCGTTTTTCCTCCCATATTATTGCATATAAGTTAAAAATGTGTTTTCACTGACTGAGAACAGCGTCTCTGCCTCTTCATAAGTAATGGTAAATCGCTTTTCTTCAGCCGGATCGTAATAGGTTATACCGTTTACGTTATAACCTGTAATTGCAATTGCATTATATCTGTCTTTCATTGCATATACAATAGAACCTCTGTTTACAAAATATAAAACGTCATCCAGAGAAAGGCCGCTTACATCAATAATTGTAATTCCCGTACCTTCCGTATTTTCTCCAAGGAATTTGTAAACACCGTAACTATCCGAAAGCCTTTTTACAGATACATCATTAATATTGTTAATTTTTAGTATCATATCCGCAACTGCTGCACGTGCAGTCGTATCTTCATCTGCAGGCGTTGCCGGGTAATTTTCAATATAAAATGATGGTGCCTTTATACCCCTTTCCCAGAAAACCTTTCCTTCACTGTTTACAACAGTTCCGGCAATATTTTTAAGTGTAGCCTTGCTTATTGCTTTGGCAATATCGTTGTAAACACCGACTATTTCACCAAAAGAATATACCACGTAGTAATCTTCCTTCCTGTCGGTTTTATTTATTACAGATGTTGTATTTTTTTTGTTAACCGCAAAAAGAACTTCTTCCTTTTCAGGGGTTTTCTTCATTACAAATGATGATGGAAGGGTGATGTAGTATTCGTCGTACATAAGGTCTGTAACCCTGGCAACAATGGAAACAACCTCCTCCTTCTCAGCCACTATTGTTCTGACGTACTCCTTTCCGCCGTACAGGTATCCGTCTCCGTCCATGTTTACTACAGCCTTGTCTATTACCATGCTGTCTTCTTCAAAATCAGCCGAAAGGTAGAAATATCCATTCTCTTCAATGGTTTTTTCTATGTTCAGATCCATTCCTGCAATTATTACCTTGTAAAGGGCATATGTACTTTCTCCGGACATGGAAAGAAGAATATCTTTTTCTTTTCCTATTCCGTAAACAATCTCTTCCTCCGTAAAGGC
>JAILFQ010000203.1 GCA_024697505.1 Lachnospiraceae bacterium | reverse complement strand
CATCTTTGCAGGAGAGAAGGTGTGCATCCATGTAATAACACCTATGCAGTCCTTATCTACAGTAGCCTTTGTAAGAACTTCTACAGCACTTTCGCTGTTAATTACAACCGGCTGCCAAACAACATTAGCAACATCTTTAAGCTTTTCATCAAGGAAAGCTACCATTTCTTTTGTATCAACGGCAACCTGACGAAGAGTTTCTTCTCCGTAAAGGTCCTGGCTGCCTGTAACAAAGTATAAAGTTTTCATTTTTGTACCTCCGTATGGGTAGTTAAGCCAGGGGTATTGTTCTAACCCCGGTAAGGACATTATCTCACGGGGAGAATGGCAAATAAAGAAGTATATTGCTTGAAAATGGACATTTATTGTCAAAAGTGATATATTTTTTGTAATCAATAAAAAGGTGGGCTTTTTATGCTGGCAAATTTTGAAACAAGAGAATATGCGCAAAAACTCAGAGTCTGGTCCGGAAGATATAAGCATCTTACCAATATACCTCATTGGCATCTGGAGAGCGAACTCATTCTTATAGAAGAAGGAAGCGCAACCGTGCTTTTTGACGACGAGGCGGTAAAAGCGGAGGCAGGAGACGCCCTTTATATTAACGGGGGAGATGTGCATTCCATTTCCGGGGACAAGGACAGTCTGCTTGCAATCATCCAGTTCGATCCGCAGCTTCTTCCAAACGATATTTCCTCCCATAAACTGGTGAAGCCTGTTTTTAAAGCGGAAAAATACAACCTTTATGAGAA
This sequence comes from Lachnospiraceae bacterium, assembly GCA_024697505.1. Taxonomy (GTDB): domain Bacteria; phylum Bacillota; class Clostridia; order Lachnospirales; family Lachnospiraceae; genus JAILFQ01. Next base: position 2,084 of record JAILFQ010000203.1, on the reverse strand, counting down.
AATGCACAACATAAGAAAAGAAATAAGGGAAATGAAGGAGTTTTACGGGAAAAAGACGGAAAGCCTTATATGCGAGCTGGTCATAGATCTCTTAAGAGGAGAAGCCTCAACTTTAAGAGCAGAAACAGAAAACAATATGATAACAAAATATAAAAAACTTCTCGGAGAAATAGACAATAATTACGCTTATTACACTTTTTCGGATGCGGCGGCCTTTACGGGTCTTTCCGAAACCTATTTTTCCAGATGGTTCCATAAAATGTCCGGAATGACCTTTTCAAAATACATGACCTACATAAGAGTGGAAAAAGCGGTGGAAATGCTGCATAACAAGCAGGAGGCAAAGCCTGTAACCGCCATTGCAACGGAATGCGGCTTTGACACAATAAGGCATTTTAACCGGGTGTTTAAAGAAATAACCGGCACAAATCCAAAACACATTCCGCCGGATTTTGTTCTTAACGCACAACCTGTTACGGTTGCGGCCTATGGGAGAGACAAGGCCTTCGATCCTACACTTAAGACTTCGGAATTATTGCCGTAGTACTATAAAAACGACTTACGAAGGTAAGTCGTTTTTTTACTATATATGGTATATAAGCAGGAGAAAAAACAAAACATCTTGTTTTTTCTCGGTTAAATATGATATACTCGTTATTATTCAGGGTGGAGTGGGTTTATTCAGCCTGTCTATTAGTCAGATATAAAGGAAAGGTAATCATTAATGGCAACAGAAAAGTACGACGGAAGTCAAATTGTGGTTTTAGAGGGGCTTGAGGCTGTAAGAAAGCGTCCCGGAATGTACATAGGAAGTACAGGCTCAAGGGGACTTCATCATCTTATATGGGAGATTCTCGACAACGGCATAGATGAACATCTGGCGGGTTTTTGTAAAAAAGTGGATGTAACGCTTTTAAAAGACGGAGGAGTGTCCATTTGCGACTACGGACGAGGAGTACCTGTAGACATTCATCCTACAAAGCACATTCCTACGGAGCGTGTTGTATATACCATCCTTCATGCGGGCGGAAAGTTTACAAATAACGTATATAAGGTGTCCGGAGGTTTGCACGGCGTTGGTGCATCTGTTGTAAATGCGCTTTCCAGAAAAATGACTGTGGAAATAAGAAGGGACGGCAAAGTTTACAAGGATGAGTATGCAAACGGCGGTCATCCGGTTACGGAACTTGTTAAGGGCGAACTTGCACCTGTTGGAAAATGCGCTAAAAGCGACACAGGAACCAAAGTAACTTTTTATCCGGACGATTCCATATTCGAAACCGTAGAATTTAAGCCGGAAATTATAATAAAGCACCTTAAAGAATCCGCTTTTCTTAATAAGGGCCTTACCCTTCATTTTAAGGACGAGATTAACGGAACAGAGCAGACTTTCTACGAAGAATACGGAATAAAGAACTATGTTTCCTACATTACTTCCACACAAATGAAGGATTCACAGGATGTAAAGCTTTTACTTCCGGAACCTGTTTACGTTGAAGGAAAGAGCGGCGACATAGAAGTAGAAGTTGCCTTTACATACTTAAACACATATCAGGAGCAGATAAACTCTTACTGTAACTGTATAAACGTTGTGGACGGCGGTACCCATGTTACAGGTTTTAAGAACGCTCTTACAAAGGTAATGAACAAATATGCCAGAGAACTTGGCATTCTTAAAGACAAAGATGATAACTTTGACGGAAAAGATATAAGAAACGGCCTTGTAGCCATAATTTCCGTAAAGCATCCGGACCCTCAGTTTGAAGGCCAGACCAAGACAAAGCTTGGAAATACGGATGCAAAGACGGCCGTTGAAGATGTATTTACCCAGGAGATTACTCTTCATTTTGATAAAAATATAGAAGAACTCAGAACCATTCTTGAAAACACTCAGCGTTCTTATTCTGCAAGAACTGCGGGAGATAAGGCAAGAGCCGCAATGTTTAAGTCCATTAATGATCTGGACACCAGAAGCAAGCTTGCTGCCTGCTCCTCCAAAAAGTCTGAAGAGTGTGAGATTTATATAGTCGAAGGAGATTCCGCCGGCGGTACGGTTAAAACCGCAAGAAACAGAAAAACACAGG
>JAILFQ010000124.1 GCA_024697505.1 Lachnospiraceae bacterium | reverse complement strand
CGATAATGCACTGATTATAGATTTTTTTATACAGGTTAGGGGAAATTATTTTGTCCGGCAAATTGAAAGAGAAAAAAATATTTCTTATAGTTTATTCAGCGATAATACTTGCTTTAATGATTGCTGGAACGTTGATTTTGTACCATGTAAGAAGCGTGCTTTTGGAGTATGAGGCAAGACAGCCGGAAACCACGCTTTCTTCCGAAAGAATCTCCATAGTAAGAAAACTTATGGAATTTGACGTAAAAGCAAACAAGTACAACGGTCAGGTTAAAGAAATAGTTGAATACAGAAAAAAACTTAAAAATGCAAATGAAATAGAATTTGCGATCAAAACCGGCGGTTACAGCGAAACAGGTGCCGGTTATGATATTCTTGCGGATGGTGAGCTTGTGGGCACTGTTACACTTGAAAGCACAAATCCGGAAAGAAAACTTCTTATTCTTACGCTTTCCACATGGGAAGTTAAAGAAGTCGTTCCGGTTATCCAGCTTACCAGCTACAACTATACCGCGCTGCTTCCCGAAGATTTTCAGATAACCGTTAACGGGTATATACTTAACGATGGAAAAAAGGATGAAGAAACAGGTTATCTTTGTTACGAATTAAAGAATTTTTATACAGAGCCTAAAATTGTTGTATGCAACGAGCTGGGTGAAGAGGAAGACTACAGCATTACGGACAACGTAATTACCTGCGGCGAGTACGCTTACAGCTTAAACCTTCCTGCGAACTATTCCGTAAGTGTTAAGGGAAAAGAAATTGAAGGTGTTGCAAAAGAAGACGGTCTTTTTTTTGAATTTAAATCTCCGTATAAAACCGCTCTTATTTCCGACGGTTTCGGGAATACAATAACATACAAATATGGCGACGGCATAACACTTTGGGATTATGTGGTTTCCGTTCCGAGCAATTACACCTGCACATCGGAAGCCTTTAATACAGAGGATTATATTACGGGCGACGACAAGAAGCTTTGGGAATATGAAGTTATTTCCGCTTTTTCGGAAGTACCTCATCTTAGAACCTATACTTTCAATAAACTTCTTGCAGAGCCTAAAATAGAAGTTAAAAACAACCTTGGAAAAGAAGTTGAAGTAACTTACAATAACGGACTCTTTGAGGTGACTGCCCAGGCGGGGCTTGAAAGTGTCCCTGAGGAAATCCTTGCACAGGTTGATCCTCTTGAGATTGCGGAACTTTGGGCTGCGGTTCTTATAAGAGATGAGGATTTTAAGAAGATTGCCGCTTATCTTGTTAAGGATTCGGTACTCTATCAAACAGCCTACTATTATACTCACAGTGTGGATGTATCGTTTATAAGCAACCATGAAACAAAAGATATTTACAACGAGAGTGTTACAAACTTTATTGCTTATTCCGATAATTGTTTTTCCTGTGACATAACTTTTACGCAGGAACTCTATCTTGTGAGAACTAAAGAATACAGATATAACACAACTTATAAGCGCTTTTTCTATGCATATCTTGAAAACGAGAATAGATGGATCCTGGCGGATGCGGTTAATCTGGGACAGGATGAGTAGTTAACAGTAGTGGTTTAGGAAGGTTTTTTGATGAAAGAAATTTGGCTTAACATAGGAATATGGACGGGAAGAGTATTTGCCGTACTGCTTACTTTTGTGGCTGCGGTTGCGGTGGTACTCCTTCTTATACTTAACATGTTTTGTGATGGGACAAGTCCTGCCGCAAAGCAGGTTTTTGTTACCACAATTCTTGAAACCGGCCAGCTTAAGTTTTTGGCTTCCTGGTTTCTTACTCCGGAAGAGATAAACGAGATAGTAAACCAAAACTCCATGGAGGCCATGGATGAGGAAGTTAACAAGTCCCTTATTGTCGTTGCGGCAAATTCCAACAAGACCGGCAGTAAAAACGAGAAGGGAACCGCTTTTGTAAGCACCGGTACAGAAACGGAAAAAGCAGAAAAAAGCGAGTGGCTGGAAATTGAAGAAATACACGGCAGATCTTTTTTTGCTACTTTAATGATAGTCCACGATCCTTCAAGAGTTTCTCTTGCCACAATTTATCCGTGGAAAACTTACGGAGTCACTCTGGATGTTCTTGTAAATGATAATGATGCCATCGGAGGAATTAACGGCGGGCTTTATAAATCCACCAACAATTCCGGCGGCTCCCCATACGGAGTTGTGGTTTCCGGCGGCGAAATACAATACAACGATCCGGAGAAATATAAAGGACTTGTGCTCATAGGCCTTACGGAAGACGACATTTTGGATATTGTGGATATAGACGGAATGAAACCTGCCGAAATAGAAACCCTTGTTGCAGAAAGAAAGATAAGGGATGCAGTTTCTTTCCAGGAGGAAGCAAATGATAAAAACAATCACTTTGTAAAGCTTGTTATAAACGGCGAAGCAAGAGAAATGAACGGTATGGGAAGCGGTTGTAACCCTCGTACCGCAATAGGCCAGACAGCGGACGGAAGCCTGCTCCTTCTTGTAACAAACGGAAGAGGAATAGGCGGAAACCTTGGTGCAACCGCCTCAGATCTTATTAATATAATGATGGAATACGGTGCGGTTAATGCCGCTAATTTGGACGGAGGTTCTTCCTCATGTATGTATTATGACGGAGAATACTTGATGGACAGCGTTACTTTTTATCACGCAAATTCATCATGGAGATTGCCTTTTGCTTTCATAGTAAAGTAGGGTAAACGGGGGTGTAAATATGAAATATGTGTATCAGTATGATGTAGCTGCAATATTGGTTAACATGGCCATGCTGCTTATTTTCTTTTTGAGAAATAAGTTTGTAACAAGGTCTAACATAATATTCCGTCTGGTTATTGTATGTAACCTTCTTGCGGCCGTTACGGACCTGGTAAGCATATTTACAGTTTCCTACCCGGAAAATTACCCTTTATGGTTAAATTATTTAATGTGCCTTTCCTATCTTTTCCTGTATAACGAAATGTCTGTTTTGTATTTCATGTACATAGACTCCAAAGGAAAGATCGGAAAGTTTGCAAAGTTTGCAAAGATATTGTCTACGGTTACAACCGTCTTTTTTGCGGTAACCATCTTTTTGTCCCCTGTAACACACTGGGTTGCATATTTTAACGAAAACCTTGAATATACACACGGACCTGTATTTATGTCCTTTCAGATCATTCCATATATTTTCTTTGCCCTGGAAATATTTATTTTTATAAAGGCGAGAAAGAATTTTAACAGCTACCAGATACTTGCAAGTACTTTGGTGGTTCTTGGTATGGCCCTTGCCGTTCTGGTATCCATTTTAAGACCGGAGATCCTTATAGGTCAGCTTGTAATGGCCATAATAATGTTCTATGTTTACATAACCTACGAAAATCCCACATATTACAGTTTTGCGGATACCCAGTGTCTTAACTACAAAGCTTTAAATGAATATCTTAACAGAACCAAATATCTGGAAAAGAAGTTTTCTGCTTTAGTATTCAAAATAGACAACTATGCTCATATGAGAAGCTACTTGAACGACTACAATCTGGAACTTGCGGTGGCCAAGGTTGCGGACATTGTGTACAGAAGGTATGGGGCCAAGGCTTATAACATTGCCAATGACAGATTTGTTATTGTTTGTGACGAAACAATGATGGATTTTGTAAAAGAGGATTTAAAGGACCTGCTGGAGATACCTCTCTTTACCGCATCATTTCGCTTTAAGGTTTCCCTGTCCTTTAAGAAGATAAATGTTCATCTTAAAGACGTGCCGGATATGATGAGCGTCCTTCTTCGCACAGAGGAGGATATTTCCGAAGATAATTACGACGAGGTGGTGGATAAGATCATTAATTCCATCATTAGAAAAGAGCGTATTTTAAATGCTGTAAGAAACGCAATAAAAGCCAATGCCTTTGAAGTCTTTTACCAGCCTATAATCAACCTTTCCACCGGAAAGTATGAAAGCGCAGAGGCTCTTATAAGGCTTAAGGACCCTGAAATAGGTTTTATAAACCCGGAGGAAATGATAGTCCTTGCCGAGAAGAACGGGCTCATAAACGAAGTGGGAAACCAGGTGTTTGCCAAGGTGTGCAAGTTTATACACGACGGTCTTCCGGGAGGGATTAAGTATATAGAAGTTAATCTTTCTCCTATGCAGTGCCTGAGTCCGGAAATGAGCTTACGTTTCATGCAGATAATGAAGGAAAATGATGTTAACCCGTCTCAGATAAACCTGGAAATAACGGAAACGGCCGAAACAATAGGAAGTGATGTTGTTAAAAACAACATAAACGAGCTTAATGAGAAGGGCGTGGAGTTTTCCATAGACGATTACGGTTCCGGATTTGCGTCAGCAGAGTACTTGATCAAGTTCCCTATTTCCATTGTAAAAATAGACAAGACCATACTCTGGCAGGCGATGAAGGATGAAGTTGCCATGACGGTTTTTGTACATACAATAAAGCTTTTGAAAGATCTGAAAAAGCATATTGTGGTCGAGGGTGCAGAGGATGAGAAAATGGTTGGACTTTTGAAAGAAAACGAATGCGATTTCTGCCAGGGGTACTATTACTCAAAACCTTTACCTCCGAAAGAATTTATGGAATTTTTATCGAAAAATGCATAGAAAAGGGTTATAAATGATAAATGGAGTTGTAATCAGCGGAAAAGGTGTGGATACGGACAGAGCCAAAAGAATAGCCGAAAGGTTTGAAACGGAGCTTTTGCAAAGTCCTCCAAAGGATAAAAACGCCGCATACTTTTTGTTTGACAAAACAGGTATAAGCTTTATAAACGAAGGGCAGGAAATTAAGTGTGACCTTTCTGCAAATCTTACAAGAGTTACAGGGGGGCACCTTCAGCACGAGATCTTATTAAAGGTGGCCAAGCAGGAAGCCGAAGAAGAAAAAGAACTAAGGGCTGTGGATTGTACCGCCGGCTTTGGAACGGATTCTTTTATTCTTGCTGCCGGAGGCTACAGGGTAGATCTTTTTGAACATAATCCCATAACTGCAACGCTGCTTAAAGATGCAATAATAAGAGCCAGAAGGAACGCTGCCACCAAAGAGACAGCGATGAGGATGAACCTGCTTGAAGGAGACTCAAAGGAACTTCTCGCATCGCTTTCCTATATTCCGGATCTTATATATTTGGACCCTATGTATCCGGAAAAAAAGAAAAGTGCCGAAAGCAAAAAGAAGCTGCAGATGCTTCACAAAATAGAAAGCCCCTGCTCGGACGAAGACGAACTTGTTAAAGCTGCAATAGCTCTTAAACCTAAGAAAATAATAATAAAAAGACCTCCGGAAGGGCCTTATCTTGCCGGAATTACGCCGAATTATTCGGTTGAGCGAAAAGCGGTAAGGTTTGACTGTCTGGTTTTTTAACAGGAGCAAAAACAATGAACAACGAAAGACTTTATTTTTCTTCCGACTACATGGAAGGAGCACACGAAAACATAATTAAAAAGCTTGTGGAAACAAATCTTTACCACACAGTGGGATACGGACTTGATGAATATTCTTCTTCCGCAAAGGAAAGAATAAGAAAGGCCTGCAAGTGCGAGAATGCCGAAGTTGAGCTTTTGGTCGGAGGAACGCAGGCAAATTCAACAGTAATAGATGCTGTGCTCCGTACATACCAGGGTGTTGTTGCTGCACATACAGGTCATATTGCCGGACATGAGGCCGGTGCTGTTGAAGCCTTTGGACATAAAGTGCTTACGATTCCGGGCAAGCTTGGAAAAATAGATGCTGCCGGAATAAAGTCTTATCTTAAGGATTTTTATAATGATGATAACCATGACCATATGGTTAACCCGGGAATGGTTTATATTTCCATGCCGACGGAGTACGGAACACTTTATACTCTTAAGGAACTTACAGCTATTTCTGAAGTATGCAGAGAGTATGAAATACCGCTTTTCTTGGACGGAGCAAGACTTGCCTATGCTTTGGCAAGTGAGGAAAATGATGTTACCCTTCCGGATCTTGCAAAGCTTTGCGACATTTTTTACATAGGCGGAACAAAGTGCGGCGCTTTTATGGGGGAGGCAGTTGTTGTACCGAATCCTAAGCTGATCCCTCATTTCTTTACAACCATAAAGCAGCATGGAGCTTTGTTTGCAAAGGGACGTATTCTTGGAATTCAGTTTGATGAGCTCTTTAAGGACGATCTTTATTTGAATATAGGTAAAAATGCCGTTAAATACGCTATGAGAATCAAGAATGCTCTTAGAGAAAACGGTTATGAGATATTTATAGACACTCCTACAAACCAGGTATTTTTTGTTATTTCCAACAAGGAAATGAAGGAACTGGCCAAAAAAGTAGAATTCGGTTTCTGGGAAAAATATGACGAAGACCATACAGTTATACGTTTTGCCACAAGCTGGGCTACAAAAGAAGAGGATGTAGAAAGGCTTCTTAAAGTTATAAAAAGGTAATCTTATGATGATACAGGACATTTATCCTCATAAATTCCATAATGAGTACAGACCTGAAGCAACAGCAGAGCCGGAAGACAGAGTTTTCGTTTTTGACCGGTCCAAGGTCCTTGTAAAAGATGGAGATATTCTGGATTTTCCGAGAGTTTCCGA
>JAILFQ010000099.1 GCA_024697505.1 Lachnospiraceae bacterium | reverse complement strand
GACAAACTTTTAAGGTCTGCACATCCGGAAAGACTTTTATGGGCTTTCGAAAACGAAATTACAAGGGTTATTTTGCCGGAGTTCGATGAAATGATGGAAATGCCGCAAAACAATCCAAACCATAAATACAATGTGGGAATGCATACCCTGGAGGTAATACGCGCGGCGGGCAGCAGTACATATAAAGAAAAGCTGATTGAAGAGGCAGGTCTTTCTTCAAAAGAATATAATATAAGAGAAGATTTTTCTGAAAAGGAATTAAGGTGCCTTAGATGGGCGGCTCTTTTGCATGATGTGGGAAAGCTTAAAACCCATGTGCTTAACGAAAAGGGCTACGATACATTTCCGGAACACGCGGCCGCCGGAGCCGTAACCGCAAAATCTGTAATGAGGCGTCTTAAGTTTGACAACGAGACAACAGATACGGTTGCACGTCTTGTTGCGGCACATGCTCATTTTGACATGGAGGTTACTCCTGTAAGTGTTAGAAGAATGATGCATAAATACGGTCCGGATATAATACCTCTTTTACTGGAGCTGCAAACGGCAGATGTGCTGGCACAAAGCAGCGAACATTTAAAAGAAAAACTGGATAACCTTGAAAAAATCCGGGAGTTGTACGAGGAATGTCTTGAAAAGGGATATTGCGTTACCCTTAAAGAGCTAAAGATTAACGGATCCGATATAATCAATCTTCTTGGAATTTCCGGAAAAGAAGTGGGAAAAAAACTTGAAGAGATACTGCTTGCAGTTATAGAAGACCCTTCTCTCAATGAAAGAGAGAAACTTTTAGAACTGGCAAAGAAGCTGGAGGCTTAAATATGGCAAAAGAAAAAAACAATAAAACTATGGTTTATCTGGTTGTAAGCCTTATGGCAGTTATGGTGCTTCTTGTTGTGGTTTCTTTGTTAAGACCTCAAGGCGGGAAAGACTCCCGCGGCAGCTCCGGAAAAGGCGGAAATCAGCCTACTCCTACGCCTACAACTGCGGCAGCGGGTTATGAGGATGAACTTAACGAAGATTATGTGGCGGGACCTACATACGGAGTTATTTTGGATATTAATAAAGAGGACTTTATTCTTTCTTATTATGATGTAAACAAGGGGAAGAGAGTAAACGTCGAGTACAACGGAGCAAGTTATTTTGAAAACTCCTACGGCAGCAGGACTGCGGTTGCGGGCCTTGAACGTGGGGACCTTTGCAGGATCATAATGAATGATAAGACTGAGGTTTTAAAGAGCGCCGTTTCTGTAAGAGCGTATACAACGGAAGGCGAAACCTTTGAATACAACGGAGTAACGGAACTTGATTATGATACGGAAACCAAACAGATAAAGTTAGACGGCAAAAATTTCCGCTACGACGATAAGTTGTATGTTTTAAGTAATACAAAGAAAGTTGACATTTCTTCCATTATTGATACAGACAGAGTGATTGTCAGAGGAATAGGAGAAAGAGTTGTAGAGATCATTGTTACAAAGGGACATGGCAGCATTGCTCTTCTTAATGATGATTATTTTGTGGGCGGGTTGATATCCGTAGGCAACCTTTATACCGGTCTTATTGAAAAGGATATGACATACACCGTTCCTGAAGGAACATACTTTGTAAGTGTTAAAAACGGAAGGTACAGCGGTGCCGCAACGGTTAAAGTGTTAAGAGATGAAAAGTTCAGCTTGGATGTTGAGCCTTTTGGGCCTTCAACCACTCTTTCAGACAAGGAGCCTAACAGCGAAACTACAGAAAATATAAAGTCCGAGCAAGAGGGCGTGGAAAATCTTACAAAAGTGGACATAGGCGCCGTTCTTTCCGGTTTGGAACTTGATAAGGACCATCTTACGTACATTTACACTCCTGCGGGAGCAAAGATTTTTGTTAACGGAGAGAATATAGGAACCGCTCCGGTCTGCTTTGAAAAGATAATAGGAAATTACCTTGTTTCTGTGGTGGGTACAGACGGAAAGGGTGAGCAGATCATTAGTCATTATTCCTGTGAGGGCTTTGACAACGGGCAGGATGAGAGCTTTTATTTTGACTGAGTTTCTTTTAAAGCAAAGTTATGTGACAAAAGTTAACCTTTTGTTACAGTTAACAAAAAATCTTGTTATTTAACATTATTTCTGTTATAATGGGCGCGCATTTGTATAAGCTAAAAGTTAAATAGTTTATACGCGGGCCCTTTTGTTTTGCCCGCTCTAAGGAGGATACAGATATGGATTATAGGCAATCCTATGAGAAGTGGCTTTCGGAGCCATATTTTGATGCTGCTACAAAGAAAGAACTCGAGGGCATCAAGGACAATGACAACGAGATTAAAGAGCGTTTTTACAAGGAACTTGAATTTGGTACAGGCGGACTTCGCGGTATAATCGGCGCAGGCACCAACCGTATGAACGTTTATACTGTACGTAAGGCAACACAGGGACTTGCAAATTACATCATTAAGATGAAGAAGCAGGATAAGGGTGTTGCAATATCATTTGACTCCAGACATATGTCTCCGGAATTTGCGGATGAGGCTGCACTTACCCTTTGCGCAAACGGTATTCCGGTTTATATTTTTGAAACTTTAAGACCTACACCTGTTCTTTCTTATACAGTAAGAAAGCTTGGATGTGTTTCCGGTATTAACATTACCGCAAGCCACAACCCGCCTGAATACAACGGTTACAAGGTTTACTGGGAAGACGGTGCGCAGATAACACCTCCTCATGACGTAGAGATTATGAAAGAGGTTGCTGCAATTACGGATTATGCGGATTGCAAGACAGTGGCTAAGGAAGATGCCCTTAAGGCAAACCTTTACCACATTGTTCCTAAGGAAATAGACGATACTTATACAGAGACACTTAAGAAGCTTGTGCTTCATCCTGAGTGCATTGAAAAGACTGCGGCAGATTTAAAGATAGTTTACACACCGCTCCATGGAACAGGTAACATTCCTGTAAGAAGAGTTCTTTCCGAACTTGGCTTTAAGAATGTGTATGTGGTTCCTGAGCAGGAACTTCCAAACGGAGATTTCCCTACTGTAAGTTATCCTAACCCGGAGGCAGCAGAAGCCTTTACTCTTGGCCTTGCGCTTGCAAAGAAGGTGGATGCGGACCTTGTTCTTGCAAATGATCCGGATGCAGACCGTCTTGGTGTTTATGTTAAGGATGCAAAGACCGGCGAGTACCACGCTCTTACAGGTAACATGTCCGGATGTCTTCTTGCAGATTACGAGATCGGCCAGATGAAGGCTGTTAAGGGTTCTCTTCCAAAGGACGGAGCTCTTATTGAAACAATAGTTACAACAGATATGGCAAAGGCAATTGCAAAGTACTACGGAGTTGCACTTTTCGAGTGCCTCACAGGCTTTAAGTTTATTGGACAGAAGATGCTTGAGTTTGAGCAGAAGAAGTCCGGTACATATCTTTTTGGATTTGAGGAAAGCTACGGTTGCCTTATCGGCGATTATGCAAGAGACAAGGATGCGGTTGTTGCAACAATGGCTCTTTGCGAGGCGGCAGCTTATTATAAGACAAAGAATATGACCCTTTGGGATGCAATGCTTGCTCTTTATGAGCGCTACGGTTATTACAAGGATGGCATTTTCTCCATTACAATGAAGGGAATTGAAGGTCTTAACAAGATTTCTTCAATTATGGACAACTTAAGAAAGAATCCTCCAAAGCAGATTGGAGATTACAAGGTTACAGCAGTAAGAGACTATAAGCTTGATGTAATAAAGAATCTTGAGACCGGTGCAGAAACAAAGACAGGTCTCCCTTCTTCCAACGTTCTTTACTACGAAATGGAAGGAAACACATGGCTTTGCGTTCGTCCGTCCGGTACCGAGCCAAAGATCAAGCTCTATTACGGAGTAGTCGGCAAGAGTCTTGAAAATGCAGACGAACTTGCAGCTGCCCTTGAAAAGAAGGCACATGAATTACTTGAAAGCATGTAAGGTTTTATGCTTTAAATGCGATAAGAAGTTTTACACCTTGCCGAAAAGACTTCGGCAGGGTGTTTTTTTCCCTATCATTTTTATGGGGATAGGAGGTACAAAAGATGATAAAATACGTATTGATGGATCTTGACGGAACTCTTACAAATTCCGAAGAAGGAATTACAAAGAGCTTTGAGTATGCACTTTCCAAGTTCGGTATAAAAGTGGACAGTCTTGAAAGTCTCAGAAAGTTTATAGGGCCGCCTCTTTACGACAGTTTTGTAAATGGTTGCGGACTTTCGGAAGAGGATTCGGACCTTGCAACCAAGTACTACAGAGAACGCTACGAAAAGGTGGGAAAGTACGAGAACACACCTTATGCTGGAATTAAAGAGAGCCTTGCAAAACTTAAGAATGCAGGCAAGGTTTTAATAGTTGCAACCTCCAAGCCGGAAAATCTTGCTGTGGATATACTGCATCATTTTGGTCTGGCGGAGTACTTTACGGATATTTGCGGTGCCGCAAGCGACAAGACCAGAAGCACAAAGGACGAAGTAATTAAGTATGCAATGAAGAAGAACGGTGTTGTAAAAGAAGAGACCATTATGGTGGGAGACCGTTGCTACGACATTGAAGGTGCTAAAATGAACGGCCTTTATTCCATGGGAGTGCTTTACGGCTTTGGTAACAAAGAGGAATTTGAAAGAGAAGGTGCGGACTTTATTGCCGAAACTACAGCCGATGTTGCGGACATTATTTTAAAATAAATAATAGATATTTAATGAGCCCTTAATGTTTAAGGGCTCTTTTTGCTTTATAATGCTACATGTAGACATTGGTAAAAACATATATTAAATGTGTATGCCAAAGCAGTATTACAGGAGGAAAATAGAATATGAGAAATAACCAGGCGATAGGCAGAGCAGTTAAGGTGGCATCTATCATTATTGTACTTGCCGTTCTTTTCTTCAGCTCGTTTTATACCATTGGGGAACAGGAACAAGCGGTTGTTACAACCCTTGGAAAACCAAGTGCCGTAACTGAACCGGGACTTCATCTTAAGCTCCCTTTCATTCAGCATGTAAAAAAAGTAGATACTACAATTAAGGGAATAGCCATCGGATACGAACTTAATACGAACAGGTCCGTGGAGTCTGAGTCTTTAATGATAACTTCGGACTACAATTTTGTTAATGTGGATTTCTTCCTTGAGTATAAGGTTTCAGACCCTATAAAAATGCTTTACGCATCTGAGGCACCTATTACAATTTTAAAGAATGTGGCCCAGGGCTGCATAAGATCCGTAATAGGCACAACAGATGTAGACAGCGTAATTACAACAGGTAAGAACCAGATTCAGTCCGATATCCGTGAGCAGATCATGCAAAGACTTGAAAAAGAGGACATAGGTATTACCCTTGTAAACATTACGATTCAGGATGCCGAGCCACCGACCGAAAAAGTTAAAGAGGCTTTTAAAGCAGTTGAAACTGCTAAGCAGGGAATGGAAACGGCAATTAACAATGCAAACAAGTACAGAAACGAAAAACTTCCTGAGGCAGAGGCAAAGGTAGATAAGATCATTAAAGAGGCTGAAGCCACAAAGGCTGCAAGAATTAACGAGGCCAACGGACAGGCTGCAAGATTTGATGCTCTTTATACAGAGTACATAAAGTATCCGCTTATTACAAAGCAGAGAATGTACTATGAAACTATGCAGGATATTTTACCGGACCTTAAAGTTATTATAGAAAACGGAAACGGCACAATGCAGGAACTTCTTCCGCTTGGCGCCTTTGAAAACTAGGGAAGGGGGAAATAGAAATGGAAAATAACGATTATCAGAACACTGAATATACAAACGGACGTTACGAAACAAAGAAGAAACGTAAAGTTTCAAAACTGTCTATAGTAGGGATCATTTTATTGTTAGTTGTTTTATGGGGGTTATCTCTCGCAACGGTTGTTACATACGAAAACCAGTATACCCTTATAAAGCAGTTTGGTAAGGTAAACAGGATCATTGAGGAGCCGGGAGTAAGCTTTAAGATTCCTTTCCTTGAGTCGGAGTCCAGACTTCCAAAGCAGATAATGATATATGACCTTACACCGTCGGATGTTATTACCGTGGATAAGAAGACTATGGTTGCAGACAGCTATACTCTTTGGAGAATTGAAGATCCGCTTCTTTTTGTACAGACACTTAATTCTCAGGTTTCCAATGCGGAGAGCAGAATTAACGCTGCTGTATTTAACTCAATGAAGAATGTAATTTCCAGCCTTTCTCAGGCAGAAGTTATTTCCGGACGTGACGGAAGCCTTACCAATTTAATTATGAACAACATTGGCGATTCCATGAAGCAGTACGGTATAGACCTTATTACTGTGGAAGTTAAGAGACTTGACCTTCCGGACGATAATAAGTCGGCTGTTTACGAAAGAATGATCTCCGAAAGAAATAATATTGCCGCAAGTTACACTGCAGAGGGTGAAGCGGAGGCAACAAAAATCCGTACACAGACAGATTACCAGATTTCCGTAAATATTTCCGAAGCAGAGTCCAAGGCAGCAGCAATTGTTGCAGAGGGTGAAGCAGAGTACATGAGAATTCTTTCCGAAGCTTATTCCGAAGAGTCCAGAGCGGATTTCTATACATTCGTTCTTTCTCTTGATGCCGCAAAGAAGTCTCTTACCGGAAACAATAAGACTTTAATTCTTTCCGCAGATTCTCCTATTGCAGAAATATTTAATAAAGTTGAGTAATAGCTAAAAGTAGGATATAATCAGACCCGGGCGTGTATGCCCGGGCTGTTTATTATTGTGCAGAGTCTCTTGGGAGAGACTTTAATAAAATCAGAAAGGGAAAAAACATGGCAAAAGATTTACCAAAACGTAGTGAAGTGCGTGTTGAGGACACGTGGAAGATTGAAGACATCTATGCAAACCTTGAAGCTTGGGAAAAAGATGTAGAGAAAATTGTAAGTCTTGGGGATAAAATTGCAACTTACAATGGAAAGCTTAATAATGCAAAAACTCTCCTTGAGGTTTTAAAGCTTAACGAAGAGATTGATTACACTGCCAGCAGAGCATATTCTTATGCGGCAAGAGTTTCCGATGTGGACACCGGAAACGCGGAGGGTCAGGCTCTTGTAATGAAGATCAGATCCGTATTTGTTGGAATATCTGAGAAGTCATCATTTGTTGTGCCGGAGATTCTTACTTTATCCGAAAAGGATATTGAAGGCTTTATGAAAGAAGAAAAAGACCTTGAAGTATACAAGAGAATGCTTGGTGAAATTTTCAGAACCAAGGCGCATACTCTTACACCTGAGATGGAGAAGCTCCTTGCTTCCGCAAGTGAGGTTTCCGGTGCTCCGGGTAACATTTTCTCTCTTTTCAATAATGCAGATCTTACTTTCCCGGAAATTACCGATGAGAATGGCGAAAAGGTTCGTTTAACACACGGAAGATATGTGCCTTTCCTTGAAAGTTCCAACAGACAGGTAAGAGAAGATGCTTTTAAGGCTCTTTATTCTACATATGCAGGTTTTAAGAATACACTTGCGGCAACTTATTCCGCAAATGTAAAGAGTCATCTTTTTAAAGCAAAGGCAAGAAAGTACGGAAGCTGCCTTGAAGCTGCAACAGATGCAAACAATGTACCTAAGGAAGTCTATACAAATCTTATAGAGGCGGTACACAATAACCTTCCTCTTATGCACAGATATGTGGATTTAAGAAAGAAGATATTAGGTCTTGATGAGCTCCATATGTACGATCTTTATGTTCCGCTTGTTAAGGAAGCAGATGCAAAGTTCTCTTTTGAAGAAGCTAAGAAGATTGTGTACGAAGCGCTTGCACCTCTTGGTGAAGATTATCGTGCGGTTATTAAAGAGGGCTTTGAAAACCGTTGGATCGATGTTTACGAAAACGAAGGAAAGAGAAGCGGTGCATATTCCGCAGGAGTTCCGGGAGCACATCCTTTCGTGCTTTTAAATCACTCCGGCACTTTGGACAGCATGTTTACACTTGCTCATGAGATGGGACATGCAATGCATTCTTATCATTCTTACAAGTACCAGCCATATGTGGACAGTGAGTATGTAATATTTGTAGCAGAAGTTGCTTCCACATGTAACGAGGTTCTTCTTGTTAAGCATCTTCTTTCCAAGACTACAGATAAGACACAGAGAGCATATCTTATTAACCATTTCCTTGAAAGCTTTAGAGGAACTGTTTACAGACAGACAATGTTTGCGGAGTTCGAACTTAAGACACACGAGATGGTTGAAAGAGGCGAGGCTCTTACACCGGATGCATTAAGCAAGGTTTATTACGACCTTAATAAGCAGTACTTTGGCGACAATATGGTTGTAGACAAGGACATTGAAATGGAGTGGGCAAGAATCCCTCATTTCTACTACAACTTCTACGTTTATCAGTATGCAACAGGTTTCTCTGCGGCAGTAGCACTTGCCACAAAGATCTTAAACGAAGGCGAAAGTGCAGTTAAGAACTACATTAAGTTCTTAAGCGGCGGCTGCTCCAAGTCTCCTATAGACCTTCTCCGCATTGCGGGAGTGGACATGGCTACACCTGCACCTGTAAATGATGGACTTAAGCTTTTCAAGGAACTCCTTGATGAGATGGAAGAACTTGTGAAATAAAATGACACTTTGGGGACGGGGGTGATGTGTCACCCTCGTTCTTTTTTTGTTCGGAAGGCCGACACTTGCTTTAGTGTATGTTTGGCGAGTA
>JAILFQ010000077.1 GCA_024697505.1 Lachnospiraceae bacterium | reverse complement strand
CGAAGCAAACAAGCTTCTTAAAGACATTAACGAGGATACATACTGCTTAAAGGTTACTTTTGAATATTCCACCATGGAAGAATTTGCAATAACCCTTAAAACCGACGGAAAATATGACAAGACAGCCTTCACATACAACCCGGAGAAACAGATCCTTTACGGAGAAACTTCAAATCCCGGAAAAGACGCCCCAACAAGCTGCGTCTCCGGCCACCTGGACAGCAAAAATAACACACTTACAGCAGAAATCTTTGTGGACCGCTCCCTTGTAGAAGGCTTCTTCAACAACGACAAAGCACTCTCCATCCGCTCCTACTGTGAAAACAACACCTCAACAGGAATTGTTCTCACAGGCAATGAAGAAATGAAAATAAAAGAACTGACAGTTATAAGACTTAAATGATGTCTTCTCCGCCCCCTCCCCTGTAACACTTTTAGGGAAGGGGGACTTTTTTATGGAGATTGCACTACTCTATGGACTTATTTCGTTCCCTCTTCTTGCAGCTGTTGCCATTCCTGCCGTTCCGTTTTCCTCTTCGGTCGGCTTATTTTAGAAAAACGTTCGGCTTAAGCCGTATACTTCACGGCCGCAGGCCGACTTGCTTTCCTTTGCTACTGTTTTTCTTTCTCTTGTTTCTTTTATCTCCTGTTTTTCATCTCCTGTCGGCTTTTTCCAAGAAAACGTTCGGCTTAAGCCGTATACTTTACGGCCGCAGGCCGACTTGCTTTCTCTGGGGGTCTTGTATTTGTCTCCGGTCGGCTTATTTTGGAAAAACACTCGGCTTAAGCCGTATACTTTACGGCCGCAGGCCGACTTGCTATCTCGATTCGGCTTTTTTTGAGAAAAAGCTTCCTTTAAGCCGTAATTTTTGGCCCATTTTGAAATTGTTCATCTTTTTTTCTTGTTTTTCCCGCTTCAAGCCGTACGATTTGGAAATGTTTTCCGATAATACGGCTTATTCTTACTTTTGAAGTTCAAAAAGATGAACTTTCCCCTAACTTCATCAAAAAAGGCCCAAAAATACGGCTTACAAAGGTGGAAAGCATAAAAAAAGATGAATCCTAAAAAAACAGTTCAGAAAATACGGCTTGCAGAAAGAAAAACATGCTTTTAAGCCGAATCGAGCCCTTTGACAGCTTATAGCACAAAAACGCACACCCCAAGCCGGGCGTTTTTTCTCGCCAAGTTTATGCTAAAGCAAGTGTCGGCCTTCGGCCTCCAACGCACACCCAAAGCCCGCACTCTTTCTCGCCAACCATACGCTAAAGCAAGTGTCGGCTTGCGGCCTCCAAAATAGCCACAAAGCCCGCACTTTTTCTCGCCAGGTATGCACTAAAGCAAGTGTCGGCCTGCGGCCTCCAAAATACACCCCCGTCCCCAAATGTGTCATTTATCTTGGCAGGGGCTTTTTTTTATTATATACTGTATATATTGAACACAAACACTTACAACTGAACAACAAACGGGAGGGAGAAGCCATGTACAATATTGCTGTTGCACAGTCGGGGGGGCCGACGGTAGCCATTAATTCCTCTTTAGCAGGAGTTTTTACACAGGCTGCGAAAGACTCTAACATAGACATAATCTACGGCTCAAGAAACGGTATTGAAGGCATTATCAACGACAATCTTGTTAATCTCAAAGATGTAATTAAAAATGAATCCGACACTGAACTCTTAATGCACACACCGGCATCTGCGCTTGGATCATGCAGATTCAAACTTAAAGACTACTCAGATTCCGAGGATGACTATCTAAAAATTCTTAACATATTTCAAAAGCATAATATTCATGCTTTCTTTTACATTGGCGGAAACGACTCAATGGACACAGTTTACAAACTCGACAAATATTTTAAGGAAAAAAATATAGATATAAAGGTTATTGGCGTGCCAAAAACCGTAGATAACGACCTGCCTTTAACCGACCACACGCCGGGCTTTGGCTCTGCTGCCAAATTCCTTGCGGTAACTTTGCAGGAAATTCTTTATGACATTCGCGTTTACACCATTCCTGCGGTTACAATAGTGGAAGTAATGGGAAGAGACGCCGGCTGGCTTACTGCCGCTTCCTGCCTTATCAGGGCTAACGGCGAAACCGCACCCCACCTTATTTATCTGCCGGAAAGTACCTTTTCTCCGGAAAAATATTTGGAGGATGTAAAGAAGGCGGTTGAACTTCATACAGCAGTACTTGTTGTTGTATCCGAAGGAATCCATTTTCCGGGCGGCACGTACGACACAAAGACGGACGCCTTTGGCCACATACAAAACGCCGGCATTGGCAAAATGCTTGAAAACTACACCAAAGAAAACCTGAAATGCAAGGTTCGCTCCATAGAATTAAACCTGCCGCAAAGATGTGCCTCTCACACTGCCTCCCTAACAGACTTAAAGGAAGCAAAACTCGCCGGAGAAGCAGCCGTCCTTGCCTGCACAAAGGAAAACAAATCCGGTGTAATGATAGCATTTACCCGCGTTTCGAACACTCCATACAAAATAGAGATCACAGATGTACCTGTGGGAAAAGTTGCAAACAAGGAAAGGAAATTCCCTGTGGAATGGATAACAAAAGAGGGAAATGACGTTACAAATGATGCTTTAAACTTCTTCCTTCCTCTTATCCAGGGTGAACCGAAACTCGAATATAAAAACGGCATTCCGGTATATTTTAAGATTTGAGAATCCATACCATTTATTATATAATATAGCGGTGTTGTGGAGATATACCGTGTTGTGGAGATATATCGTGTTGTGAAAATATATCATGTTATAAAAACGTAGCGGTAGCTCAGGGAAAACATCAAAACAGGCCGGACGTAAGGCAAATTTTTATATTCCACAACAAATAAAAACAAGTCGAGAAAAAATATGCAAAACAATATGCAAGTTAACCCTTATAAACAATTAAAACAAAACAATCCGGGCCAAAAAAGCAAACCCGAAAGTAATAACAGCACAGGTAATCCCGACAAAGCTGATATATCATTAAAAACAGGTAAGCCGGATAAAACGGGCAAAACAGGCAAACCGGATAAACCCGCTAAACCAGCTAAAACTAAAAAGCCCAACAAAGCCCTTATAAAAGCCTTTAAGGCGGTTAATTTCATCTCCGGCTCTTCCATGGACGAAAAGGATCTTAAAAGACACCGTAAAACCATGGAACAGGCGGGGCGTCTTGTTGCGCCAAAGGGCGACACGCTTGTTAACTCATTTGATGTTGAGGGCATAGAATGCGAAGAAATTACTCCGGAATTTGCCCATAACCCTAATTATGCCGTTCTTTACGCTCACGGCGGCGGCTACATTACTGGCAGCACAAATTATGCAAGAATACTTGCGGCAAAGCTGGCACTTTCCACAGGCTTTACCACTTACTCCTTTAACTACCGCCTTGCACCGGAGCACCCATACCCTGCTGCCTTAAATGATGCTCTTACGGTTTGGAACCGGGTTTCAAAAAAATTCCCACCGGACCGTATTTTTATTGCAGGAGACTCTGCGGGAGGTAATCTTGCCCTTTGTCTTGTGCAAAAGCTTCTTGAAGAAGGCTGCGAACTTCCTAAAGGCATGCTTCTTTTCAGCCCGTGGACAGATATGACCGCAACGGCATCTTCTTATGAAACCTACAAGGATGTGGACCCGGTACTTACAAAAGAATATATACAAGGGGCGGCAAAGGCCTATATGGGCGAGGACAACACCCCGGGCGCTCCTGTTTACAGCCCGCTCTTTGGCACCTTGAAAGGACTTCCGCCGGCTTTTATTATGACCGGAAGAAACGAGATTCTTTTGGATGACAGCGTAAGATTAAGAGACGGCATAGTAAAAGAAGGCGGACGCGCAGTTTTGGATATTGAAGAAGGCGGCTGGCATGTTTACCAGCAAATGCCTCTTCCTATGGCAACACAGGCAATGAAGCGCCTGGCGTCATACATTACCGAAGAAATCCGGGAAACCAAACTGTCGAAGGATCAGATTTAGCAAAAGAAAATTATTATAAGCAGACGTAAACAAGATAAAACTTCCCGAAAAGTAATACTATAAAGCAAGCTTAAGCAGGATCAGATTTACCAAAAAACGATTTAAGAGGAACACTATGACAAGTGATAACTGGTATAGAATAGATAACGTAGCAAAAGTCTTTTTGGCTTCTGTTTCCAAAAGGGACACAAGAGCCTTCAGACTCAGCTGCATTCTTAAAGAAAATATAGAGCCGGACATCTTAAAGCAGGCTGTAATGATGGCAATACAGGATCGTCCTCAGGTACAGGTGCGCATAAGAAGGGGCTTTTTCTGGCATTACATAGAAGAAACAGACATTGCCCCTGTTGTTACAGAAGAAAGCGGAAGGATCTGCCCTCTTCTCTATAACTCCGGCAAGTCTATGCTGCATTACAAAGTAACCTACTTTAAGAAAAGAATAAATCTGGAACTCTTCCACGCCCTTTCCGACGGAACCGGCGGACTGGAGTTTTTAAATATTATTGTATTCCACTATCTAAAGCTTAAAAACCCGGGAAAATATGAAAATATTTCCCTGCATTCCGGTGCTTCCGCAGACGACCTCTCCCAGGACAGTTACAGACAGTTCTTTGGGAAAATGAACCTCTCCGGACCTTCCAAAAAGAATGCATACCATCCCGGCGGTTTTAAACTTCCTTATAACCAGTTACAATTCTTCGAAATTCACGTACCTACGGAAAAACTCCTTGCAAGATCAAAAGAACTGGGAATTTCTCTTACAAGCTTTATAGGTGCTTCCTGGATGATGGCAATAAAAGATGAAATGCCGCCAAGAAAAAGAAAGACGCCTGTTACCATATCTCTTCCGGTAAATCTGCGTAAGTATTATCCTTCCCATACGGCAAGAAATTTCTTTAATAACGTAAATGTTACACATGTTTTTGATAAAGAGATATCATTTGAGGAATTGGCGGTTGAATTTGATACCACCCTTAAAAGCCAGCTTTCCGAAGAAAACATAAAGAAGCAGATGGACAACTACGAAACCTTTGAATATGTTGCCCCTGTAAGAGCTGTTCCGCTTTTTATAAAGCAGCTTGTGGTGCGCACCATAACAAGACTTTCCGACAAAAAAGTCTCTCTTGTACTCTCCAATCTTGGGGTTCAAAACCCGCCTGCAGAGATTGCGGAGGAAATTGAGAATTATACCGGTTTTTGCAGTTCCAACAATCTCTTCTCCCTTTTAACAAGCTACAAAGGGAAAATGACCATAGGTGTCTCCTCTCCTTACGTAAATACAGGTATTGTAAAAACTTTTGTCCGGGGACTTGCGGATATAGGGATAGACATTAAAGTATATGCTACCGAAGTGATCAGGTAGTAAGACAGTCCCATGGTTAATGTTGCAGGTTTTCTCTACCATACTGAAAGGAAATTACTTATAACAATTTATAAGGTTCCTCCCACTGCCTTTTTAGGCGGTGGGTTTCCACCTATGACAACGAAAGGATTTTATTTATGAAAAGATGTACATACTGTAAAATAGAAGTTGGCGGCAACCCGGAAAAATGTCCGCTCTGCCAGAGCAGACTTGTGGGAGACGGCGAAGAAGCCTACTTTCCCGAACAAAGCTCTCTTCAGTTCAGATCTTTTTTATATAAAGTGCAGATGTTTATAGTCTGGGCTCTTATATTTACGGGGCTTGGTCTGGATTTCTTTATAGGCCTTCGTTTTAAAGGTTTTCCGGACCTACATTGGAGCCTGGTTTTTGCCATGTGGCTTGTGGCTTTCGAATTTGGCATTATGAAGCAGTTCCGCCCGGGCGCATCATCTGCCAAAAAGGTTTCCATGGTGGTTCTTATACTAACGGTCCTTGTTGTAATAACTTCCTACTACTTCGATTTTATGTGGCTTACAAGAGACTGGATAGTTCCGATCGTTATTGCGGCAACCCTTATAGCCAACTTTGTTCTTACAATGCTTGATAAAAATGGAAATGCAATGGCATATCTGCTTTCAAGCCTTTTGTTCGGTCTTATTCCTTTTTGGATAATGTATGCAAGACATAAAGGAACTCCTATGCCGATGCCTTGGATAATCTGCCTTATAATAAGCATTACTCTCCTTGCGGGAATCATCATTTTTAAGGGAAGGGCTGTGGCAAAGGAATTTCAAAAGAGATTCCATATTTAAGTTCTGAATTTAAGGTCAAAGCAGTTCTGAATTTAAGGGTAAAACAGTTCTGAATTTAAGGTTAAAGCAGTTCTGAATTTAAGGGTAAAACAGTTCTGAATTTAAGGTAAAACTTGTCTTATTACATACTTTTACCCTTTATTAAAGCGTAAGTTCTTTCAAGCATTACAAGATTAAGAACCGCAAATATTAACAAGTAAAAAGGCATAAGCGCTATTCCGAGATGCTGCTGCAAATGTCCGAAGACCATAGGCATAATCGTGCTTCCAAGATATGCAAAGGCCATTTGCAGACCTATTACAGCTGCACTGTACTTTTTGCCGAAGTTTTCCGGTGCCATGTGCTGTATTGCAGGGTAGACAGGGCCCATGCCGGTGCCTATAAGAAGAAAACCGAAGGCTGCCGGAAGAAAGTTCTTAAAAGGCAGCATAACAACAATTATTCCTATTATTTCTACGAAAATACCTATTCTTATTAATTTTCTGTCTCCAAGTTTATTGGAAACAAATCCGGAGAGCAATCTTCCAAGCATTAATCCACCAAACATTAAAGATCCGAGAGATGCTACCGTTCCGTCGGAAAGCCCTTCCTTTGTTCCTGCAAAATAACTGGAAGTCCAAAGAAAGCATGTAGCCTCTCCCGCACAATATGCAAAGAAAGCCACAAGCGTAGGAAAAACACCGGAAACTTTTATGGTTTCTCTTATTCCCGCACTGTCTTCTTCCGCATCATTTGAAGAAGCGGCGGCCTTTTTCCAAAGAGGTAGAGAAAGCACAACTATAAGAAGAATTCCCATTTGCAGAAAAGATGTCCACCTGTAGCCTTGATTCCATTTTGCCTTGCTAAGAGCAAGCGCCATAATGTTTGGGCTTATTACCGCGCCAAGGCCGTAAAAACAGTGGAGAAAGTTCATTACAGATGATGAATAATGGTTTGCAACGTAATGATTAACTGAAGCATCCACCGCTCCCGCTCCAAGACCGTACGGAACAACAAATATAAAAAGCATGTAGTAGGATGTGGAAAAAGAAAAGCCAAGAAGCCCTATTATTGTAAGCAATATGGAAACAACCACTATCCATTTGGTGTGGAAACGCTTTATCATTTTAGGACTTACAAGGGCTGAAATAATTGTCATAAAAGAGATGGACATGGAAACATAGCCCGCATAAGAAGAAGGCACTCCAAATGATGTCTGCATTGTAGGCCAGCCGGAGCCAAGTAAAGAATCCGGAAGACCAAGACTTACAAAGATTAAGTAAATTACGAATATTAAAAGTGAGTACATAGCTGTCTCCTTGAATATATGTCTTTACAAGGAATAATAAGTTAAACCATAAAGGATTTCAAGAAAAAAATGACACATGGGGACGGGGGTGGTGTGTCAAAAAAGCGCTTCCGAAGAAGCGCCCTTTTTTAGGAAATTCTATATGAAAAATCTTCAAAATCTGCTGTAAGCGTTACCTTATGCGGCCCGTTTTCCCAGGTAATTATTAAAGCCTTTTCTTTAACTTTTACTGTTATTAGACTTTTTTCCGAAAAGGCAGGATGCGTATTTCTGAAACGAATAAGCTCCAATTGCATTTTTACCACATCCTTTTTTAATGCGGACAAAACCTGCACATGGTCAAGGTTTGTACGGTTTATCTCCTTATGTCCGTCCTTTCCGGCTCTCCTTACCGCTTCATAATCGTTTTTGCCGGCAAAAAGGTCCAGGTACCAAACCTGCGGCTTGCCCGGCATAAACATCTGGATTGCTCTTGCAAAAAGCAACTTATTATCGTCTTCCCCAAGAGCACTGTAATATGTTTCATTTACCTGGTAATAAACATTTTTGGCGCCATGCAGGTCTTTTACTATTCCACCGCCATCCACCAATGATTCTATTAACGCCTTAATTTCCCCCTCAGGAAGAAGACCTTTAAGATCCAAAAGCGGTATACCATCATGGCAACCAAGCATGTTTACTGTTCTGATTTTGCCGTTTACAATCTCTCTTGCCCACCTTGCAAGATAGACAGGGTCTTTCCTTTTTACGGCATGCAACAAAAGCCCCGGCAGGAAAAAGTCGTAGGTTAAATAACCCTTTTCCGAAATCTTTTTATAAATACCCTCTCCATAAGATGCATGTATTTCCGGAAGAAGATTCAAACAATACTCATCCGCAAGCTTTTTAACACGTTCAAGAACTTCCCAGGTTTCCGGTTCATTTAAGAAATTCTTTGCCCCCGGTGCCTTCGGTGCATAGGCAAAGGCATCAAGCCTTACAATCTTTGCACCGTATTCCGAAAGTTTTTTCAAAGTTTCCCTGTAAAAATCCCATACCAGTTCCGACTTTAAATTTAAGTCCATCTGTCCCAGATACGGGACCTTCGTCTCCTCCATCAAAGCCTTATGAGGCGCATCTTCACTCAAAGTCTCCCGGTAAAAGGTGTTCCAGTAAGGCACCTTCTTCCCATCCGGAAGCTTTACCATAAGAAGAGGCAGACCCGGCTTTCTGAAGAACATATTTTTAAGATATTTTTCATCGGGCTGAATGTAGCCCTCCTCAGTCATTTTGCCGCATCCGTCCCAGAACTTGTTCCAATTAATGAAGAAGTCCGCATAAACGGATTGCTCCCCTTTTTCCAAAATGTCTTTAAACTGCGGAGAAAGAACCGAAGCGTGATTTAATATAAAATCCAGCTTAAGGTCAACCCCCATGTCTTTTAGATCTTTAAGATCTTCCCTTTTGGCAAGCTTTTTGTTCAAGCCGTAGTCTGCAACGGAAAAGCCCCTGTCCAGGTCCGTATTGTAAAGGCTTGGCAGAATATAGAAAGAGCCAAAAACGTCCTTAAATTCCTCTTTCTTAAGCAGATCCACAATATCTGCCAGTTTCCCGCCAAGACTGTCCGGGTATGCATTAAACATGGGCCTTATATCCACAGCCTGTTTTTTTACGGTCTGCCCCTCATAAGCAGAACAGTCCACCACTTCCCCGCTCCCGGTAATGATAATATCTGCCCTGCCGGCAAATTCATCCAGAAGCTTTTGTTCGATTGAAAGCACAAGATTTGTGAAAGGGCTGTCCACCCCGGAATCCCTTCCGCGAAGAAGCCTGCGCTTTAATGTCTCTTCCGGTGTACTCTTAAGAAGAACGGAAAAATCCACATTCTTAATATAACTGCTTCCCGCATGAGTCCACTCAAGAATAAGAATCCTCTTTTCTCTCATATCCACCTTGTCGTACCAAACCGCATCTGCGGTGCGTCCCATTCTCTTAAAAGAGATTTCGGCCGCTCCATCCTTAAATGATGCAAGAATGCGGTTTACCTCGTCAAAATCCAGTTCTCCGAACTGTCCGAGATAAGCAGACAAAGCACGACTTCCACCGTCAAGGTAGACGCCAAACCAATCATATATTTTTAAATTTTCAGGGTCTGAATCGGTGTTTTCTCTTTGGAGATCCCGAATGATAGCTATAACATCAGGAGAAAGTAAATCGGCTTCCCTTAAAGCATCCATGCCACCCTGTCTGAAAAGACTGAGCCTCTTGGCATCATTTTCCGAGGGGATCCGTAAAGGATAGTTATCCCCGGACATTACATAGGTTCCCACTCCAAGCTTATTAAGAATGTAAGCCATAGCGGAAGATATTCCTGTTTTTCCGGCGCCGGAACCACCTGCAATTGCAATAATCACACGGTCTTTTGACTCCGGAACGGAAGTCCGATTTAAATATTTTGAAAATTCGTTAATAAGTATCTTAGCCTGATCAACCTGGCCGGAAGTTATTCTTGTTGTTTCTCCCGGTGTGTCTCCACAGGCAAGTTCCTGCGGTACAGATATCTCCGATACTTCTCTCAACATGTTTACTATTTCCATAATTTCGCCTCATGTTTTCTAAAGATACGGGTCAATGATATTGACTACTTATGCGCATAAGTGATATCTTGGTATCAAAATACTATAACTTTTTGCTTTTGTAAAGAACTTTTTATTTTACCAATACAAAAAACGGAGATCAAAATGATAACAATTAAAGAAATCGCTAAAGAACTTAATATGTCCACAACAACGGTATCTAACGTTATTCACGGAAAAGCCGGGGAAGTTTCCGAAGAAAAAAGAAAGATCATTCAGGATTACCTGGACAAAGTGGAATACATACCAAATATTAATGCAAGAAATCTTGCCCAGAACGAATCCAAAATAATAGGTGTTGCCCTTAAGGCAAGAGCCGACAAGTACGACAATCTTCTTACGGATCCATTTGTTTCCGAGCTTATAGGTGCAATAGAAAAGACAATTAAAGACGCCGGTTATTTTATGATGCTTTACATATCCAGAGACATAGAAAAAATAATGCGCATGGTTTCCACCTGGAACGTGGACGGCCTTATTCTCTTCGGAATGATAGGCGATGACGGCGTAAGAGTCAGCGAAAAATACAAAAAACCTATTGTA
>JAILFQ010000101.1 GCA_024697505.1 Lachnospiraceae bacterium | reverse complement strand
AGATCTCTGGATACGGCTTCAGCACCTTCTTTTTCCAGAAGATCAACTAAATGGTTATTTCCTGCAGGAGAGAACTTAACAAGTATTTCTCCTACAATTCCGACTCTCGGTTTTTTTATATTATCATTAAGAGGAATAGTGTCGAATTCCTTAACCAGCTTTCTTACATTTCTTCTAAAGGTTCTTCCGTTTCCCTGTTTAAGGTCTTCGCTTGCTATTTTTGCCCATTTTTCGTGCAGAGCATTAACGGATCCCGGAACTTTTTCGTAAGGCCTTGTCCGGTACACACATCTCATAAATAGATCGCCGTAAATAAGAGATCTCATTGCTCTTATAAGAAGAGATGGTGTGATCTTCCATCCGGGATTCTTTTCAATTCCGGACGCGGAAAGAGAAATTACAGGTATTTGACCTATTTCAGCTTTATTAAGAGCTCTTCTTATAAATGATATATAATTTGTTGCTCTGCATCCTCCGCCGGTCTGTGTTATCATAAGAGCGGTCCTGTCAGGGTCAAATCTGCCGGACTGAAGAGCTTCTATCATTTGTCCCACAACCAGAAGAGAAGGATAGCAGGCATCATTATTAACGTACTTAAGGCCCGTATCTACAGCTGTCTTTTGAGGGTCATCAAGCATTACAAGATTGTATCCTCCTGTAGAAAGAGCATCTCTTAAGAGATAAAAATGAATAGGAGACATTTGCGGAAGTACGATCGTGTAGTTCTTTTTCATTTCCTTGGTAAAAACAACTCTCTTGTAAGAAGAATCGACCTCTTTAGCTATTACTCCTTTACGTTTTCTGTCAGCGGCAGCGGAAAGAAGAGAACGGATCCTTATTCTTGCTGCTCCAAGATTGTTTACTTCATCAATTTTAAGAACAGTATAAATCTTGTTTGCGCCTGTAAGTATGTCGCTTACCTGGTCTGTTGTTACCGCATCCAGACCGCAGCCGAAAGAATTCAGCTGTATAAGCTCCAGATCATTTCTGGTTTTTACAAATGATGCGGCAGCATACAGCCTTGAATGGTACATCCACTGATCTACTACAATTGTAGGACGTTCTATCTTTCCAAGGTGCGAAACGCTGTCTTCCGTTAAAACAGCCACTCCGTAAGAGGTTATAAGCTCAGGTATACCGTGGTTTATTTCCGGATCTATGTGGTATGGTCTTCCGGCAAGTACTATACCTAAAGTATTGTTGCTTGAAATATATTTAAGGGCGGCTTCGCCTGCTTTTTGCATATCCGATCTTGCTTTTTTAAGTTCTTCCCAGGCCAAATGGGCTGCATTTTTAATCTCATCATCCGGAATGTTGTTTACGTGTCCCACAACTTCAATAAGTCTGTTTGTGACTATTTCTTCGGACTCTAAGGAGAGGAAAGGATTTTGGAAGTTTATATCACTGTTTTTAAGTTCCTCTACATTGTTTTTAATATTTTCGCCGTAAGAAGTTACAATAGGACAGTTGTAGTGGTTTCCCGCGTCTTTTTGTTCAACTCTTTCATATGGTACACAAGGGTAGAATATGTATTTGACTCCCTGGTTTATAAGCCATGCAATGTGTCCGTGAGCAAGCTTTGCAGGATAACATTCCGATTCCGAAGGGATGGACTCTATTCCCAGTTCATATATTTTTCTTGATGAAAGCGGAGACAGAACAACCTTGTATTTAAGTTCGTTAAAGAAGGTAAACCAGAAAGGATAGTTCTCATACATGTTAAGAACTCTTGGAATACCCACTTCGCCTCTTGTTGCCTCAAAGCTTTCCAGCGGCTTATACGAAAAGTATCTGTTAAGTTTATATGCAAAAAGGTTTGGAATGTTTTTATCCGATCTTTCCTTGCCAAGAGCTCTTTCGCATCTGTTTCCGGAAATAAAACGTCTTCCACCCGGAAATGTGTTAATTGTAAGAAGACAATGGTTGGTGCATCCCTGGCATCTTGTCATGGTGGAAGAGAAAGTAAGAGAGTTTATCTCTTCAATTCCAAGCATTGTTGTTTCCCGGCCTGTGTAATGTTCCCTGGCTATAAGAGCGGCACCGAATGCCCCCATAATCCCTGCTATATCAGGTCTTATTGCATTACAGTCCGCAATTCTTTCAAAACTTCTTAAAACAGCATTATTGTAAAAAGTACCGCCTTGAACAACAATGTTTTTTCCGAGGTCGTGAGCATCCGATACTTTTATTGAAACATTTGCAAAGTCTCTTAATTTTGAAGTTTCTGATTTTGCAAA
>JAILFQ010000005.1 GCA_024697505.1 Lachnospiraceae bacterium | reverse complement strand
TAAGCCTGCTGTAAAGGCGGATAAGTTAGATATCCTTATGGAAAATATGGGACGTGTAAATTATGGTGTAAACATGGAGCATCAGCATAAGGGTATTAAAGATGCGGTAACCATGAACCTTCACCAGCATTACGATTGGACCATGTATCCGCTCCCGCTTAACAACACAGATAAGCTTTCCTTTACAAAGCCTGCAAAGGACGGCCTTCCTGCTTTTTATAAGTTTGAGTTTGAAGGAGATTCCTCCAAGGAGGCATATAAAGATACCTTCCTTGATCTTACCGGATTCGGAAAGGGCTGTGCCTTTATAAACGGCTTTAATCTTGGACGTTTCTGGGAAATAGGTCCTCAGAAGAGGCTTTATGTACCGGGGCCGCTTGTAAAAGAAGGGAAGAATGAAATAATAGTTTTTGAAACGGAAGGTAAGTCGGCAGATTTTGTTACTTTACTGGACGAACCGGAACTTGGATAAAGATCAAAAAAGAAAATACATCCTAAAAACAAGAGAGTACCTTTCTACTCTCTTGTTTTGCTGTAATGTATATGATAAATTTACTTTGTCGGGTTTTGTGGGAAAGACCCGTAGATTAATGAAAAGGGAGAGAATTTATGGAAGATGAAAACCTCAAAAGCAGTACAGAATTTCCGGAACTAAGAAGAGCAGAGGAAGAAAAAGAGGCAAGAAAGGAGAAATATGCAAAGATAGCACCAAAGTGTGAAAAACTTTACGGCAGGCTGTATGCTTTGCAGATAGCTATTTTAATACTCACAGTTGTAACCATTGTTTTAGCGTTTTTTGTGGGAATTCTTTCGGCGGTTTTGGTAAATTTAATTTATACGAGAGGGTATTCCGTTTTCGGATTGATCCTCGGATTACTGGGCTTTGTGATCATATTGGCGGGCTTAAGTATCTTAGGGACTATGCTTGCCAAAAACATAACTTTAATACAGTTTGGCAGCGACTGTAAGGGCCTTAGAAATGTTGGTATTGCCCATATAACCTGCGGAGTTGTAACAGTAGTGGCTACGCTTGTTATTTACGTTAGAATTGTGCTACGGGCAGCAGGTTTAATAATGAATGGAGCTGTGTATGGTTCGGCGGAAGAGTTTATCAGAGCAAGTCAAGGTCTGGATATAACTGTGGCTGTTACGGCAGTTTCCGTTTTGTCCGGCCTTTCAACCATTATAATTTTTATTTTTGAATGTCTTACACACAGTAAGTTTTTGAAGGGACTTTCTACCTTTACGGCAGGCAGTTGGAAAACGGTGCTTATTCTCAGATGTATTGGATGGGGTCTTTCCGGAATATCCGGTTTTGTAAGCGAAGTAGCGGCAGACCCTTTCAATTCTTACTATGATGTTTATAAGTTTATGGGACAGCTTACAGGACTTATTGCTTTTGTACTGTTTGTTGTCTCTTTTGTAAAGGAAATGGGTACTTTGAAAGATTCAAGAAATCAGTTCAGACTTTTAAAGAAAAATGCCAATTGACATGGGGGCTTTCCCGTGCTATCTTACCCACAAGGGTTTAATGCCATGGCTTTTCATGGTAAAAGAAGGGGACACTTGTTAAACACGTGGGAAAAAGTAAGAGGAGAAAACATTCATGAAAAAGAAAGGCATTTTAAACAGTATTTTCATTGATGGACTCAGCGGAATGGCTCTCGGCCTTTTTGGTACACTCATAATCGGTACCATTGTTGAGCAGCTTGGTAACTATATTCCGGGAGTTATCGGACACTGGCTTGTGATTTTTGGTACAGCCGCAAAGTATATGACCGGTGCAGGTATTGGTGTTGGTGTTGCAAGTAAGTTTAAGCAGGGACCTCTTGTTACGGTTTCTTCCGCAACAGCAGGTATGGTTGGTGCTTATGCAAGCAAGATCCTTGCGGGAACTTACATAATAGGTGCGGGAGAACTTGTCTGGGCAGACGACCTTGCAAGTGCCGGAAAGGCAGTGCTTCTTTCCGGTTTCGGAGAACCTCTCGGGGCTTTCGTTGCAGCATATGTTGCTGTAGTTTTGGGTAACCTTGTTGCAGGAAAAACAAAGATAGACATAATTGTTACACCTCTTGTATCCATCCTTTCCGGATCTGCGGTAGGCATTATTCTCGGACCTCCTATTTCAAAGTTTATGGGATGGCTGGGAGAACTTGTAAACATTAATGTAACGGAACACCCGGTTATAGGCGGCATCGTTGTTTCAGTGCTTATGGGTATGTTCCTTACACTACCTATAAGTTCCGCTGCAATCGGTATTTCCATGGGACTTTCCGGTCTTGCGGCAGGTGCGGCTACTATAGGTTGCTGCTGTAATATGGTTGGCTTTGCTGTTGCAAGTTACAGAGAGAACAAGTTTGGCGGTTTTCTTGCACAGGGACTTGGAACAAGCATGCTTCAGATGCCAAACATTATCAGACACCCAATGATCTGGCTGCCGGAGATAGTTGCAAGTGCAATACTTGGACCTATCGGCACCACCCTTCTTGTTATAAATGGTAACGCTGTTGGCTCCGGTATGGGTACAGCAGGTCTTGTAGGTCCTTTAATGGCTTACCAGGTAATGGCTCCTGTAGACGGTCCTGCATGGGCTGTTGTTAAGATCTTCATTATGCTTATAATATTGCCTGCAGTTCTTTCCTTCGCAATTTCCGAAGGCTTCAGAAAAGCGGGATGGATCCACTTTGGAGACCAGAATCTTACTGTAGAGTAAATTTTGATGGAATAATAAGCGAAACGGATGCGGTATATTTGCCGCATCCTTTTTTTTAAGTATTGTGTTTCTTTTGCTTGTCAAATCAAAGAAAATTTCATATAATACTAATGGCTTTTCGCGAACAAAATTCGGTTGCGGAATGATTACCATGCGGATGTAGTACATCGGTAGTATATGAGCTTCCCAAGCTTAGGAGGCGGGTTCGATTCCCGTCATCCGCTTAAAAGAAAAAGCGTGCAGGAAATGATGTATCATTTCTTACACGCTTTAATTTTATTGTTAAAACGCTTTATGAAAATTTTTATGAAAGCGCCTCTATAAGAGAGAGCACAAGCTTTGAACAGTGATGTGCTGCCTGCTCTTCAAATACGGGGTAGTCCATGGAAGCGGAGTCGTCGGCTTTATCGGAAATTGCTCTTATAATAAGGAATGGAACTTCGTTTCTGTAGCATACCTGAGCTATTGCGGCACCTTCCATTTCTGTACAACATGGTGCAAAAGTTTTTACAAGACGTTCTTTG
Organism: Lachnospiraceae bacterium; assembly: GCA_024697505.1. GTDB lineage: Bacteria > Bacillota > Clostridia > Lachnospirales > Lachnospiraceae > JAILFQ01. The sequence continues at coordinate 3,154 of JAILFQ010000005.1, read as the reverse complement.
GTCTTTTTATCTGCAATAAACTGGTCTCCGGAAACAACCCTTCCTTCAAAAACGTGGACATCCGGGTTTACCTCGTTACAGGTTTTCTTTGCAAGCGCACGAAGGAGCTCGTCTGCGCGGAATTCAGAGGTTGCAAGACCGGGAACAACGCCCGGAGCGTATCCAAAGTAACCGACCTGCATGTCGTGCTGTACTGCATCTGTGGCAAGCACAATATCTCCTATATCTATGCTTGCGTTAAGAGATCCGGCAATACCTGTGTTTATAATTTTTTCCACATTAAAGCAGTCTATAAGGATCTGCGTGCAACAAGCAGCATTTACTTTTCCCACACCGCATATAACAACGGTTACCGGGGTGTTGTAGAGAACTCCGTCGTAGAACTCCATTCCTGCTATATTGCTTATCTTTGTATCTTTCATTTCGGCTTTCAGCTTTTCAACTTCAACCTTCATGGCTCCTATAATACCTATTTTCATTATATTTCTCCTATTATGTAAAGATTCAAGATTTGTTAAAGATGTTGCTGTTATGGTTATTAGTGTATCATCTTGCAAAATTCTTTTCAATTGAAATTAGTCAGTATTTGTTGTATCATTTTAGTATCTATAGGTATGTGAAAAGAGGCAATACTACAAATGAAAAAAATAGTTCTTACCGGCGGTGGTACTGCCGGGCATGTTACACCAAACCTTGCTTTATTGGACGGCCTTAAAAAGAATGGCTTTGAAGTGAGTTATATAGGGTCTTATACGGGTATTGAAAAGAGACTTGCTGAGGAAGAGAATATACCGTATTATGGAATATCTTCCGGTAAACTCAGAAGATATTTTTCTTTTAAAAACTTTTCGGATCCTTTTAGAGTTTTAAAGGGCTACTTTGAAGCTAAAAAGCATCTTAAGAATATTAAGCCGGATGTGGTTTTCTCCAAGGGCGGTTTTGTTGCCGTTCCTGTTGTGATCGCGGCAAAGCGCAGACACATCCCTTGCATAATACATGAGTCCGACATTACGCCGGGACTTGCAAACAAACTTTGCATTCCTTCTGCCACCAGGGTGTGTGCGAATTTCCCGGAAACAATGAAGTATCTTCCTGCGGATAAGGCGGTACTTACGGGAACTCCTATAAGAAAAGTGCTTTTTGAAGGCAGCAGGGAAGAGGGGCTTAAGTTCCTTGGCTTTTCAGGAGACAAGCCTGTAATTATGGTAGTGGGAGGAAGTACCGGAGCGGCAGCGTTAAACAATGCGGTTCACGATCTTTTGCCTACGCTTCTTAAATCTTATGACATTGCGCATCTTTGCGGAAAAGGAAAGGCGGATGCGGAGTTTGAAGGCACGTCCGGCTACCGTCAGATAGAATATGTGGACAAAGAAATGAAAGATGTTTTTGCTGCTGCAGATGTGGTTGTTTCAAGGGCAGGTGCTAATGCCATTTGTGAAATAGTTGCTCTTAAGAAGCCTAATATTCTTATTCCGCTTCCGGCAACATCTTCCAGAGGAGACCAGATCCTCAACGCAGAATCATTTGAAAAACGCGGTTTTTCTTACGTGCTTCCTGAAGAAAAGCTTACAAATGCAACCCTTTTGGATGCAATAGGTGAAGTCTTTAAAAACAAAGATAAATACATAGAAGCAATGAGCAGCGGTATTCAAAACGATGCCGTTGAGAAGATTCTTGAATTAATAAATAACACAGCTAAATAGTCTGTGGACCGGTGGGGGCAACAATGTCATATACAGCTCTTTACAGAAAATTCCGTCCTTCCACATTTAAGGATGTTAAAGGACAGGACCATGTTGTAAGAACACTTGAAAACCAAATAAAGGCAGGAAGAATAGGCCATGCATTCCTTTTTTGCGGAACCAGAGGTACAGGTAAAACTTCTACCGCTCTTATTCTTGCAAAAGCTGTAAACTGTGAGCATCCCGTAGACGGAAACCCATGCGGAGAGTGTGCAATATGCAAAGCGATCGCTTCCGGCGCTTCAATGAATGTTATAGAAATAGATGCCGCTTCCAACAACGGTGTAGATAACATCCGTCAGATAGTGGACGAAGTGCGTTATTCTCCTACAGAAGGAAAGTACAAGGTTTACATAATCGACGAGGTACATATGCTTTCGCCGGGGGCTTTCAATGCTCTTCTTAAGACTTTGGAAGAGCCGCCTGAGTATGTGATCTTTATCCTTGCAACTACGGAAGTCAATAAAATTCCTATTACCATACTCTCCAGATGTCAGCGCTACGACTTTAGGAGAATATCAACGGACGAGATACAGGCAAGGCTTAAAGAACTTGTCATGGCTGAAAATGTTGAGGTTGAGGATAAGGCCCTTCGCTATATTGCCAATGCAGGTGACGGCTCCTTAAGAGATGCCATAAGTCTTCTTGACCAGTGCATTGCCTTTTATCTGGGTGAAAAACTTACCTATGACAAAGTGCTTGAAGTTCTTGGAACGGTGGATGTTTCCGTTTTTGGCGGACTTATGCAGGCTATAAGGCAAAAAGATGTGGCGGCAGCCTTAAAAGTTTTGGAGGAAATGGTTGCAAGAGGAAGAGAACTTACTCAGTTTACCAAAGACTTTACCTGGTACTTAAGAAACCTTCTTGTGGCAAAAACTTCAAAAGCAATGCTGGAAGATCTGGAAATATCTTCAGACAACATGGAAGAATTTATGCGGGAGGTAAGCGAGAACTCTGCGGAAACAATTGTAAGGTACATAAGACTGGTATCTTCCCTTACAAATGATATAAGATATGCCGACCAAAAGAGAGTATTGGTTGAAGTTGCACTTATTAAAATGTGCTGTCCGGATACGGAAACGAGTTATGATTCTCTTATTCAACGAGTAGACGATCTGGAAGAGAAAGTTGCAAATGGAGTAACGGTTGTTACAAGGGAGGTACAAACAACGGATGCCACCCCCTCGGACAACGCGGGATACGTCCCGGTAGAAGTACCTAAGGCACTTCCGGAAGACATTCAGGAAGTGGTAAAAAACTGGCAAAGGATTTTAAACGGCCTTCCGAATATTTCAAGGGGGTATTGCAGCAGAGCGATTCCGAGCCTTACAGATGATGGAAAACTTCTGCTGGTTTTTGATGATAAGTTTGTGGCCGGTTATTTCACGGACAAACGTCAAAGAGACGATGAC
>JAILFQ010000356.1 GCA_024697505.1 Lachnospiraceae bacterium | reverse complement strand
TAAGGGAAGAATCAACATTATACTTTTCAACCAAAGCATCGGTAAGATCCGCTCTTTGCTGCTGACTAAGTTCTTCAGTCTTTATAATGTATGTGTTTTCTCCGGTAACTTTAACAATTTCGGAAGAAAGTCCAAGAGTTTTGAGAACCACGTCCTCCAAATCCTTGTTAAGCTCTTCCGTAACTTCTTCGTCAAATGTTACAGAGAAGGAAGTGCCACCCTTAAAGTCAAGACCAAAGTTTAATATTCCGTTGCCCTTTGATGCATTAACAGACATTGTTACTATGCAGACAATAACGGCAACAGCAGGTATTACAAGAAGCTTTGGAGCAAGCTTCATAAAATTAACAGGCTTTCTTTCCTTTGTAATTCCATAAAACTTAACATCATCAAATCCAAGGTCATAAAGAGCACCAAGAATGAACTTCATAACAAGCAAAGCCGTAAACATGGAAAGAACAATACCAATTCCAAGAGTTACAGCAAATCCTTTAACACTGCCGGAACCGACAAAATAAAGAACAAGAGCCGCAATGAGTGTTGTAACGTTTCCGTCAACAATAGCGGAAAGTGCTTTATTGAAACCGATTTTCATAGAAGATCTTACGGTTTTTCCCGTCGCTATCTCTTCTCTTATTCTTTGGAAGATAATAACGTTTGCGTCAACCGCCATACCTATGGAAAGAATAATACCGGCAATACCCTGCAAAGTAATGGTAGTTTCGAAAAGATTAAGCATAAAGACCATAAGTCCTGTATATATACAAAGAGCAATGCTGGCTGCAAAACCCGGAATTCTGTAATAAGCTATCATAAAGATAAAAATACAAATAATTCCTATTACTCCCGCTTTCATACTTGTTGAAAGAGCTTCCTCACCAAGTTTTGCACCTACTACTGTAGAACGCATCTCTTCAAGGTCTATAGGAAGAGCTCCGATACGTATAATGGAAGCAAGTTCACTTGCGGATTCATAATCAAAGTTACCACTGATCTCAACATCGCCTGTATCTATAACCGTAGAAACTCTCGGCGCGCTTATAACTTTTCCTTCATAAACAATAGCAATTGTCTGACCAACACACTTAGCGGTTGCATCAGCAAATTTTACGGTTCCCTGATCGTTAAGTTTTAACTCAACCACATATCTGTTTTCTACACCAACCTTAGTCATGGCAGGCTGAGCGGATGAAATATCCGAACCGTCTATTACAACCTGTCCGGCTTCTTTAATTTCGTCCATTGTATGAGACAGTTCCCACTCTCCGGTTGAACTGTTCTGTTCAATATTTCCGGAACCATAAATAAAATATATAGAACCGGCTTTGCCGAGTTTTTTAAGAATTGCATCCGCATCGGTAACATCCGGTATATCCACTACAATTCGGTTTGAACCCTCAAGATATACATCAGCTTCCGTAGATTCCTCATCCACACGAAGACGCAACTTGTTACGCGCATCTGACATTTCTTCCTCTGTAGGATCTTCTTTAACAGCCTGGTAAGTAATACTTACTCCCCCGCGAAGATCCAGACCCTGTCTTATTGAGTACACAGAAAAACTCTTATCCTCGCCAAAACCGCTAAGAGACATCCATGCAAGAAAGGCAATAGATACTACTACTAATGCCAATGATAATACTGCTTTTAATTTCCTGTTCATTTCTAAATAGCCCTCTCAAAATTAAATAATGAAAACCTTTGAAAGTATAGCACATAGCAAGTAAAAGGTCAAAAGAAGTAATGGACATTTTCCTTAAATTATATAAATAATTTACTTTTCAAATGAAAATAATGTGTTATACTAATAAAGGCGGTTTTCAAAACTACAAGGAGCGTTAATTAAAATCCTATGAAGTTGACTTGTTTTCCGCATTAATTTTAAAGGAGAGTTTTCAAATGGCAGATTACGTTCTTTCAACAGATTCTACAGCAGATTTACCTGCAGACTACATAAAAGAAAAAGGTATTGTCATTCAATCACTTCATTATTGCTTCGGAAATGATGTATACGGTGGTGACAGAGAAATGCCTGTTAAGGATTTCTATGCAAGAATGCGCGGTGGTGAAATGCCGACTACCAATGCTACAGTACCTGACGAAGTAAGAGTTTCTTTTAAAAAATATTTGAATGAAGGTAAAGATATTCTTCACATTTCTTTCTCCTCCGCTCTTTCAAGCAGTTACAGTTCAACTTCATTTATTGCAGATGAGCTCAGAGCTGAATTTCCAAACAGAAAGATAATCATTATTGATTCACTTTGTGCTTCTCTCGGACAGGGACTTCTTGTTCATAAGGCTTGCGAAAAGAAAGCTTCCGGAATGAGCATAGAAAAAGTTGCAAAATGGGTTGAAGAAAATAAATTAAACCTTGTTCATAAATTTACGGTCAACGATCTCTTCCATCTTCACAGAGGAGGCAGAGTTTCCAAAACAACAGCAATTATAGGAACTCTTATCAATATAAAGCCGGTATTACATGTAGATAACGAAGGCAGACTTACCTCCGAACTTAACGTAAGAGGAAGAAAAAAATCTCTTACAACTCTTGTTGATGAAATGGGACAGTTAATTGACGGTTTTGATAATGATATCGTCTTCATCAGTCACGGTGATTGTGTTGACGATGCAAATTATGTTGCGGATCTTATCAGAGAAAGATACAAAATAAACAATTTTATTATCAATTACGTAGGACCTACAATCGGTGCTCATTCAGGTCCGGGAACGGTTGCTCTCTTCTTTATGGGCAAAAAGAGATAGTTCCTTTTTAAAATTAGAAAAAAGTCCGGGGACGCATGCAAGCCATCGTTTCCGGGCTTTATTTTTTGCAATAAAAAAAGCGA
>JAILFQ010000351.1 GCA_024697505.1 Lachnospiraceae bacterium | reverse complement strand
TGTACCTGCGGATGTAGGAACAGCAATGAAGTAGGCCTTTTCACCCATCTTAGGGAAGGTGTAAATACGTTTTCTTATATCGCAGAAACGCATTGCCATATCCATGAAGTCTGCTTCCGGATGCTCATAAAGAACCCACATGATCTTACCTGCGTCCATTGCGGAACCACCACCAAGGGCGATAATAACGTCAGGCTCGAATGCTCTCATCTGCTCTACACCGCGGAGTGCGCACTGGAGAGTCGGGTCCGGAGCAACTTCGAAGAATGCTGCATGGGAGATGCCGAGTTCGTCAAGTTTGTCTTCGATTGGCTTAGCGTAGCCGTTCTTGTAAAGGAAACCGTCTGTAACAATGAAGGCTTTCTTCTTGTTCATTACAGTTTTAAGTTCGTCAAGGGCAACAGGAAGGCAGCCCTTCTTTATGTAAACCTTTTCAGGTGCTCTAAACCAAAGCATATTTTCCCTTCTTTCCGCAACAGTCTTAATATTAATGAGGTGCTTAACACTTACATTTTCGGAAACGCTGTTTCCGCCCCAGGAACCGCAGCCAAGAGTAAGGGATGGGGTAAGTTTGAAGTTGTAAAGGTCTCCGATACCACCCTGTGAAGAAGGAGTATTAACAAGAATACGGCATGTCTTCATGCGGGAAGCAAACTCGTCAAGCTTAGCCTGTTCTGTAACAGGGTTAAGATAGATGGAAGATGTGTGGCCGAAACCGCCGTCTGCAACAAGATGTGCAGCCTTATCGAAGGCATCTTCAATATCCTTTGCCTTGTACATGGCAAGTACAGGAGAAAGCTTTTCGTGAGCGAACTCTTCGGAAATATCTACGCTTTCAACCTCACCAATGATGATCTTTGTTGTATCAGGAACTTTAACGCCTGCAAGTGCAGCGATCGTAGCAGCCTTCTGGCCAACGATCTTTGCGTTTAAAGCGCCGTTTATAAGAATGGTCTTTCTTACTTTTTCTGTCTCATCAGGCTTTAAGAAGTAGCAGCCTCTTGCTGTAAATTCCTTCTTAACCTTGTCGTAAACGTTCTTGTGTACAATAACGGACTGCTCGGAAGCACAGATCATACCGTTATCGAATGTCTTGGAGTGAATGATGGAGTTAACGGCAAGTGTAATATCTGCTGTATCATCAATGATGGCAGGAGTGTTACCTGCACCAACACCGAGGGCCGGCTTACCTGAAGAGTAAGCGGCTTTAACCATTCCCGGGCCGCCTGTTGCAAGAATGATGTCTGCTTCCTTCATAAGAAGGTTTGTCATTTCAAGAGACGGGATGTCTATCCAGGAAATAATGCCCTCAGGAGCACCTGCTGCAACTGCTGCTTCAAGAACAACCTTTGCTGCCTCTATTGTGGAGTTCTTTGCTCTTGGGTGAGGGCTTATAATAATACCGTTACGTGTCTTTAAGCAAACAAGAGTCTTAAAGATAGCGGTGGATGTTGGGTTTGTTGTAGGAATAACGGCTGCTACAACTCCGATTGGCTCTGCGATCTTTTTAATACCGTAAGCCTTATCTTCTTCAAGTACACCGCAGGTTTTTGTGTCGCGGTACTTATTATATATGTATTCACTTGCGAAATGATTCTTAATTACTTTGTCTTCAACAATACCCATGCCGGTTTCTTCAACTGCAAGTTTTGCAAGCGGAATACGTGCCTGGTTTGCTGCTGTTGCTGCGGCAAGGAAGATCTTATCAACCTGCTCCTGGGTGTATGTTGCAAATATCTTTTGAGCTTCTCTTACGCGGGCGAGAGCTTCTTCGAGCTTTTCTACGCTGTCCACGATACTGTACTGGGTTTTCTTCATATATTTGCCTCCTGTTAATAATATGAAACTAAAGTATTAAAGGTGTTTCGTTTGGGGAACGAAAGGTTAAAAAAGATAATTGATATTTTTTTAACATACTGTGTCAAAAATTTAACATAAAATATCTTAATAGTCAATAGATAAGATTATAAAATTTTAGCTTTGTAAATCTTGTCCAAAAAAACTCTTATTTTGCCTAAAGAAATGTAAAATGTGCAAAAAGCCGTTAAATGTATTGCTTTTTTTAAAAAGATATGATTAAAATAATCTGAAACTAGTATATTATGGGAATTTTAAGGCGTATAAGCCTGTTCGACCGTTTTGGAGGGGAAATGAAAGTTTTATTTAAAAAATTTCTTTTTATTGCAGCGTTTGCCGTATTATTTACACCGGCTGTGTCTGCAGATCTTAGCATTAATGCAGGTGTGGAAAGCTCGACAGGAGAGAAAATCAAGATACAGCAGCTTTCTGAAAGACTCATCAGAGTGGATTTAAATGATAAGACACTAAACAACAAAAATACATTAATTGAAAAACTGGAGTTTTATCGTTATTTTGGAGAAAGCAGTGCGGTTAAATATCCTATTGCGGAAATAGTAAGTCTGGAAGACGGTGTTGCCGTTATACTTTCCGCTGTAACATTGAAAAACGGAAAAGAATATCTTTTTTGCTATGGGGAAAAAGAAGGAAAGTTTACAGCTCATGTGGGAGATCCCGTATCATTTGAGATAAGTGATAACTCTGATGATCTAACTATAGATAACGATGTTAAGCTTACTCTTACATATTATGACGAAAAAGGTGTTGACGTTACACAGTCAACAAACATGAAAATAGAATCCGGACAAATGATGCTTTCCGCAAATCAGCTGGATAATAATGTTAGCGCTGCTTTATCCGTTGAAAGCTTATACCCGGTAGTTTCTATGTATGAATTCGGCACCTGTGAAGTGGAAGTAACTTTGTATACGGAAGTGGATGAGTATGGAAATCCGTTAAAGCCGATCGTTAAGAAACACGAAATAACACTTGAAGAACGTCCTGAATACGAGATAGCGGGGTGCAGCTGGTATACATTAGACCCAAAGTCATATAACGGTTACTATAGCGGTAAGCAGACACACAGTACCTACGTTGGCGTGGATTCCAATGTTAATGGAGAAAAAATACTGGTTTTATTAAATAATCGTTATAGCAAAGATCCTATTCTTACAAGCGAGAGTATGTTCGGAGAGTTTACTTTTGAATCCACCAATCCGGAGGTTTTATATGTTGCTTATGACGGAAGATATTATGCATATTCCGCCGGAAGTGTTCAGGTAATAGTTTACTTTACACCATACGACAGAGAAGTTGAGGAACCGGAGATCGTTGCGGTTGTAAGTGTAAGAGTTTTACCGGAGAAAAAGGTAAACGTAAATAAATCCACGCTCAGTGCCACTGCGTTAACTCTTGGCTATTGTGAGGAGGATTTTCCGGCAGATCCGTATGATCATAACGGAGCAACCGGCATTGTAGAACTTAGCATTAAAGACCAGTACGGCGAGGCGGGCTGCCTTAGAGGCAATGGTTACACTCTTTATGCAGAAGCTTTTAAGGGGGCGAATGTTGTTTTAAGACGTAAGTCCGACTCGAATGCAGTCGAACCGACAGTGAGTGTTGTATACGATACAATGGGCGCTGCCATAATAAAATTTACACTTCAAAAGGGAAGTGTTGCGGAAGGGCAAAACACTGCCTCCTTTATATATGACCTGGATTTAGGAACAGGTAAGAAGACGGTGACGATTAATGCAAAGCGTCTTGATAAATATAATGCTTCAACCGGGAAATACGAACTTATAAAACCTGTTGTAAAGCCGGTATGGAAATATAATTATGCATCTGAAATAAAGGCAGTACTTACTTTGGACACTTACGTAAACGGAGTCAGATGTGAGCGTTATTCGGGCATAATACCGAAAAAGTATACGGACTCAGACAGCATGGTTGAAGGAGAGTA
>JAILFQ010000098.1 GCA_024697505.1 Lachnospiraceae bacterium | reverse complement strand
ACCCACAAATTTTCCGTTGCACCAAAGGGCAACAGCACTTTCCACTCCCTGGAAAGAAACGCCTATCTTGTTTCCTTTCCATGCATCGTCAACCGTAAAGTATTTTACGTAGCTGCCTGTAGGGTTAAAGTCTTCCGGTATCTCCCCCGGCTCTATTTTATTATGGCCGTCCCATGCGTACATAATATTTACATAATGAGGTTTAGAATAACCCTGTAGTTCTATGGAACCCGGTACTCTTACATCTTCCCAGTCTTTACAGTCAAACTCCGGCTTTTCAAAGCCTTTTACCGCTGTCTTTGTATTAAAAGCATAGCAAAACTTCCATATACCGTTAAGAGACTTTCTAAAAGTCTCGTTTCCGTTAAAATACTTATGTGTCGAATGTGGCTCTTCCCTGTTTACAGCAAAGACTGTCGGGTCTTTAAGCCATTTTTCTTCGAATTCCATTTTCTCTTCCTCCAAGGTCATAATCGTAGCAATACAAACCACATCAATTATATCAGCATAAAGACTTTAAAACAAGTAATCACGCAAGTTCTTCTTGTGATGTTAAGGCATAAATGCTATCATTATTTTATACAAATCCAAAAATATACAGGAGGCATTGGTTCATGAAAAGAGAAGATTATCTGAAGTGGGATGAATACTTTATGGGAATAGCACTTCTTTCCGCTCAGCGAAGCAAGGACCCACACACCTGTGTTGGTGCCTGCATTGTAAGCAGTGATAACAAAATACTTTCCGTAGGCTATAACGGAATGCCTAACGGTTGTTCGGATGACGAATACCCTTGGGAACGTGAGGGCGACACTCTGAGCACAAAGTATGTTTACGTATGCCACGCCGAACTTAATGCCATTCTTAACTATACAGGAACCGACATGAGGGGCGCCAAGGTTTACACCACGCTCTTCCCTTGTAACGAATGTACAAAAGCCCTTATCCAGGCAGGTATTTCGGAAATTATATTCTACTCGGATAAATACAGAGATACGGACGGAAGCAAGGCAGCAAGAAGGATGCTGGACTCCGCAGGGGTTAAATACCGCAAGTACACACCTATAAACAAACTTGTGCCGCTTTCTTTATAAAAATGACATAAAGGGGGACGGGGGTGATGTGTCACTTTTGAAAAGTGACACATCACCCCCGTCCCCCTTTATGTCAAAAATTATTTTTCGTGTTCCATTCTCCAGTCTATACATCTTATGAGATAGTCTACATAAGCTTCATTCTTGCACATTCCTTTTCCCGGAGTGTCGGAGATCTTTGCCACATCGGAGCCGTTACATTTTGTAATCTTCATTACAATGTTAAGGGGAGTTTCCTTTGTGTCGTTTGCTATATAAGTTCCTATTCCGAAAGCAACCTTTATCTTATCTTTAAAATATCTGTAAATTCCGGTTGCTCTTTCAAAATCCAAAGAATCGCTGAAGAGTAATGTTTTTGTTTTTGGGTCTAATCCAAGAGACTTGTAATGATTTATCATTTTCTCGCCCCATTCGTAAGGGTCTCCGGAGTCGTGTCTGACACCACTGAACAGGGTTGCAAAAGTAAGCTGGAAGTCTTTAAGGAAGCAGTCTGTTGTAATTGTATCCGTAAGAGCTGTTCCGTTCAATACTCCGTATTCCTTTACCCATGCATTAAGAGCGTACCAGTTGGAGTAAGCGGGATTATGCTTTAAATTTCCCTGTCCGGTACACATTATCCACTCATGAGCCATGGTTCCCACCGGAGTTACGCCGCACTTTTTTGCAAGATAAACGTTTGATGTTCCCACAAACTTTGCATCTTCTGCCTTGCAGGCTTTAAGACTTAAAACCGCAAGTTCCTGAGCTTCTGCGGAAAGACGACGGCGAAGGCCGAATTCCGAATAAGGTCCAAGTTCATACGCTCCGCTCTCAAGCTTTGCTATCTTATCATTTAAGTGGTCTTTGTAACTTTCAAAAAGATCCTTATAATCATATTTCATGCGGAAGTAAACTTCGTTTACTATTGCAAGCGTAGGTATCTCGTACATGCTTGTGTTAAGCCAGGTACCGGTAGTTTCTATTGCAAGGCCGCAGTCTGCATCCGTAGAAATATGGAAGTCTGCAAATCTCGGCTGCCAAAGTCTTAAAAAGTCTACGTAGCTTCCTTTTATCCACTTAATGCCATCCAAATAAGCAAGCTCATCCTCCGTAAATCTGAGTTCGCAGTAAGCCTTTATCTGCTCCGTTATTTCTTCTACCATTTCTGCCGTAAAATGAGCTTCTGTATTTCTGCATTTAAAGGTCCATGTGGTTTTGTAATCCGAAAACTGATGGTAAATACACTGTCCCATGCTGAATTTGTAAAGATCTGTTTCCAGCAGACTGGTAATGATGCGATGTAACTTCATTTTTTCCTCCAATCCACAGCATTTGCTGCGGTAAAATCTTATTATTCTGTTTCTTCGGCGAGGACGGCGCCTTCTTCTATTACGAGAGCCGACTCATACTGTTCAATGTATCTGTCATAAAAAGTAAACATATCGTACTCAACTATTCCATGCATTGGATCTGCCAGAATAACCGTTCCTTTTGTCTGGTTGTAGCCCATAAGAACACAGCAATATTCGTTTTCGCGCCATATCCAGGTCTGCCCGTACAGTTCGTATGCATTATCATAATCGTAAACTGTAGGCACCATATTTGTTGTG
>JAILFQ010000304.1 GCA_024697505.1 Lachnospiraceae bacterium | reverse complement strand
TACTCCACCACTTATTTAAAAAATGTATTTGTATCTATTTTTCCGTAGCCGCCAAAGCTTGCCGGGCACTTGAAGATTTCTTCCGCAAGTTCTTTTCCGAGGAAAGCCTTGGTTACCTCATTGGTCTTTGCAGCAATGTCTACGTCCTTAAATGCGTCCGGATAAACAACTTTTGCAATATACCAGGCATTGGCAAGCGCAATCTCGTAATTTGTGTAGTAGGCATTGTAAGCCATTTCCAGGTAAACCTCTCCCTTCTTCCATGCCTTTACACTGTCAAACATTGTGGAATCTTCCGCATAAAGAGGTTTAATGTTCTTAACGGCTGCAGTATCCACTATCATTATGTCTATGTTTTCTCCAAGGGCAACAAACTTCTCTTCTTCAATCTTTCCTATTCCGTCTTTTTCAAGTCCGGTAACAGCGTTCTTTACATTGATAACATTGAATACGCTGTAGTTTTGCGCTGTCATAAGGTGGTTTGTCGTTCCCCAGTTTCCAAGGCCGCAAATATATACGGAAGGCTTGTCTGCATCCGCAATTTTTGATGTTCTGTCGGCAAGTTCCTTTTCCTGGTCGTTTATATAAGTAAGAAGTGTTTCTGCCTTCTTTTCTTCTCCGAAAACCTTTCCCAGAAGCTCCATAGAGCCCTTAAAAGGCTTTCCGAAAACACCGTCCGCACCGGATTTTAAAGTAATAACAGGCACGCCAAGCTGTTCCTGAAGGGCGTTCTCTTTTTCCACATCCTCATATTCGGAAATAACAATGTCCGGGTTGCAGGCAAGAATCTTTTCTGCTTCCGCAGCCTGTGCGTTAGGTCCGCCGACACCGCAGGAAGGTAATGTCTTAAAGATATCGCCGAATGCAAGCATATAAGGTCTTGCAACGGAGTCGAACATCTTCGGTCTGGACTCTAATGATGTGTTGTCTATATCTTCCACACCGGCAAGAAGGGCTGTGTCTCCTATGTAGGAATACATACGAAGGGCACCTGCTCCTATGCAGACAACTCTTTTATAAGTGCCCGGTTTTACGGTAACTTCTCTGCCTATCATATCTGTAACGATTATTTCTTTTTCGGTCTGTGTGGTATCATTTGCGGTTTTGCCCGTTTCCTCCGCAGTTTTCCCGTTTTTGTTTTCCCCTGACGTACATGCACAAAGTGAAAGAACCAGTGCAAGCATCATTATAAGGGATATGATCTTTTTGCTTCTCATTGTAATCCTCCCATAATAACTTTTTCGTTTCCTACATTCAGGATTCTGACTTCTGCGTCGTATATATCGCAAAGCATCTCCTGTGTAAGTTCATCTTTTGTTACACTGTACTTAATTACTCCGTCTTTCATAAGAAAGAACCTGTCGCCAAGAGAAAGGGCCATGTTTAAGTCGTGTAACGAGGTAAGAACACTTACTTTGGAATTTCTTGAAAGTTTCTTAATCTCCTCAGCAATAATCTGTTCGTTTCCAATGTCCAAATTACCCGTAGGTTCGTCAAACACCATAAGCTTCGGGTTTTGCGCAAGGGCCCTTGCTATCGCCACCTTCTGCTTTTCGCCTCCGGAAAGTTCATTTACATCTCTTTCGGCAAAATCATCTATTTTAAGCTTTCTTAAAACCTCGTCAACTATTTTTTCGTCGTCCGCTGTCTCTCGCAAGCCAAAATACGGTATACGTCCCGTAAGAACGGTATCAAATACCGTAAGGGAACCAAATTCTATATTCTGTGGAACATAAGCTACAAGCCCTGCCTTCTTTGCCGGGGAAAGTTTTAAAAAGTCCTTTCCGTCGCAAATTATCTCTCCCATTTCAGGCTTTTCAATTCCAAGTATGGTCTTAAAAAGAGTTGTTTTTCCGGCACCGTTCCTGCCAAGTACCATGCCCACTTCTCCCGGGCCAAGTTTTAGAGAAAGGTCTTTAAGCACAAACGGGTCTTTCTTTTTGTATCTGAAGAAAAGATTCTTTATCTCTAACATTATTTAAAAGCCCCCTTTCTCCCAAAAATTATCATTATAAAGAAAGGTGCTCCAAGAAGGGAGGTAATGGCGCCCACAGGAAGTGCGGACCCGTTTCCCAGACTTCTTGAAAGTGTATCTGCAAGAAGCAGCAAAAGGCTTCCTGTTAATGCGGAAACCGGCACTACAAGTCTGTGGTCGTTTCCCAGTATCTTTTTTGTAATGTGAGGGCAGATAATGCCCACAAAACCTATTATTCCAAGAAATGATACGCATACGGCGGTAATTACGGAAGCAAGGAGCATAGACATAAACCTTAATCTGCTTACGTTTATGCCAAGAGATTTTGCAACCGCATCTCCGCTGAGCAGTGCGTTAAACTGCCAGCCGCACACCATAAAAACAATAAAGCCGGTAAGAACAACAAGCAACATTATAAGATCTGTTTTGTAGGTTGCTCTTCCCAGGTCTCCAAAGTTCCAGATAACCGCTGCGGAAAGGCCAACGTCCGTTGCGTAAAACTGAAGTATTGTTGTTGCCGCGGTCCAAACGGAGCCAACCGCAATTCCCGCAAGCACCACAACTCCCGGTGCAAAAGATCTTACCCGGCAAAGGCCTAAAATAAGCATTATGGAACCTGTGGAGAAAATAAAGGCCATTAATGATGTTGCGTATGGGTTAATCCCGCTTGTATATGCGGTTAAATTGTTTCCTGTGGATAAAAAGCCGCCGGCAAAGGCAATTATGGAAAGATTTGCTCCAAAAACTGCGGCATTCGAAACGCCGAGCGTAGATGGGGATGCCATAGGGTTGTTAAGATTGGTCTGCATAATAAGTCCTGCCATGGAAAGTCCGCTTCCCGCAATAACCGCAGCAATAATCCTCGGAAGTCTTATATTCCAGATTATTCTGTTGTGTGCAGGGCTTCCGTTCTTTAAAAGAGCAGAAAAAGCGTCCCCAAAAGACATATGTGAAGAACCCACAAAAAGACTTAGGAAGGCAACAAGCAAAACTGCTGCCAACATAAGCCCTATAGCGGTTATCTTTTTAGATCTGTTCAGTTTTCTAATCCTCTCACTCATAGAGTTGATGTTAACAGATAGAAAATCCCCCCGCAAGCCCCCGGGGGGATAAAATATTTATAAAGAAATGACACATCACCCCCGTCCCCTTGTGTCATTTTTGCTTTATTACTCCTCCACCGAGCACGCAGCCCTCTTCATAATAAAATACAGCTGACTGCCCCCCAGTAGGTCCTTTCAAGCTATCATTAAAGACCACTTTCGCATTAACCTCTTCGCACCCGTATCC
>JAILFQ010000296.1 GCA_024697505.1 Lachnospiraceae bacterium | reverse complement strand
CCATATGATCCGAAAAGACCGCTGCTACTTTAAATGCCATATTCCCCTCCACAAATTCCCCACCGGGTCCATATTAAAGATAAAGCAGCTGTCCATATCGGACAACTGCTTTTTTTAGTTATTGTTTACATACTAACTGTTAAGTTTAGGGAATACATTCATAAGATAAGGATTGAGAGTCTTCTGCATGTTAAGAGCCTCTGCAATATCATAATCTACGAATTCTCCCGCTTTGTAGGCAACCACTCTGTTAGTCTTACCTTCAAGAAGAAGTTCAACAGCCTTTACGCCCATAGCAGATGCATATACACGATCCTTTGCAGTAGGGCTTCCGCCTCTTTGAATATGGCCGATAACTGTAGCTCTGGTTTCAACGCCTGTAGCTGATTCAATTCTCTTTGCCATGTTGTAAGAGTCACCGATACCCTCAGCATTGATAATAATTGTATGCTTTTTGCCGTTCTTCTTTCTTGTAATAATTTCGTCAATGAGTCTCTGCTCATTATAATCATAATTTTCAGGAAGAAGAATATCCTCGGCACCGTTTGCAATACCGCACCAAAGGGCAATATGGCCTGCATTTCTTCCCATAACCTCAATGATGGAGCATCTTTCGTGAGATGTAGATGTATCTCTTACCTTATCTATGGATTCCATTGCTGTGTTAACTGCAGTATCAAATCCGATGGTGTATTCTGTACATGCAATATCAAGATCTATTGTTCCGGGTAACCCAATAGTATTTACTCCTCTTTCAGAAAGTCTTAAAGCTCCCTGGAAGGAACCGTCACCACCAATAACAACAAGGCCGTCTATACCATGCTTTTTACAAATTTCAGCACCCTTATCCTGCCCCTCTGTTGTCTTAAACTCAGGGCAACGTGCTGTATAAAGGATTGTACCACCCTTTTGAATAGAATCGGATACACTGCGGGATGTAAGATCCTGAATATCTTCTTCAAGAAGACCTGCATATCCTCTGTAAATTCCTTTTACCTTTAATCCGTTAGCAAGAGCACAACGTACAACCGCACGTGTTGCCGCGTTCATTCCCGGTGCATCGCCACCGCTTGTAAGTACACCTATTGTTGTAATTTTCTTTGCCATACTATTTTATAGCCTCCTTTACGGAAAATGTAGCTTTTCTACTATTTTAACTTTTAGTATTTTATTACATAACCCTTCTAAGTTCAATAGTTTATTTTCTTCTCGGTAACAATTACATTTACGTCTCCGAACTTTTCCTTAAGAGCCGTAATAAGCCTTTCGTCGGCGCTTACGGAATAGTTCTTGGTAAGTTTTTTCATGGAATGTTCCTTATTCAAGGTAACGATCACTTCATTTCTGCCCTCGTTATCCAGACAAAGCTCAAGTAATTCTTTCTCATGCGCCTTGTAATCTTCCATATCTTCAAATCTGACCCAGACATTCTTCGGCATATCATCAAGAAGAACTATCTTTTGGCCTACAAGCTTTGCATTCTTATCTTCTTCTAAAGATACTCTTCCGCTAACAAGAACTTTGGCTTCCTCAATAAGATAAGACCTGTTTTTTTCATAATCATTAGGGAAGAGCATTACTTCCACTTCTCCAAAAAGGTCCTCCAGTGTTAGAAAAGCCATGGTTCTGTTTGACTTAGTTGTTTTTTTGTTAATGGAAACGATCATTCCTCCAAGAGTTACATATGCATTATCTTTTGCAGAGGCCTCCCCGGTTTCCGGATCCAGAACAAAATCTGTACTGTTGGCGTTGGCATATCTTTTTATGGTTTCCGCATAAGACTGCAGAGGATGTCCGCTTATGTATATGCCCATTATTTCCTTTTCTTTTGCCAGGAGTTCTTCCTTGCCATATTCCTGCACATTAGGAAATCTTGTTTCAAAACTCTCTGTTACCTCATTTGAATTCCGGTCTGAAGAAACGGAGAAAAGGTCGAAAAGATTTTGCTGCCCGGTTATCTCCCTTTTCTTATTTCTTGACACATTGTCCAGCAACTGCTGGTAAACATACATTTTTTGCTTTCTGTTACCCGGAAGAGAATCCATGGATCCCGAAAGAATAAATGCTTCTATGGCCTTCTTATTAATTTCCTTGTTAGCCATTCTGTCAATGAAATCCTTAAGGCTTCTGAAAGGTCCGTTGTCTCTTCTGTCTCCTTCAAGAAGAGTTATAACGTGTTTTCCGATTCCCTTTATAGCTGAAAGTCCGTATCTTATTGCTCCGTTATCTACGGAGAAACCTGCTTCGCCGGCATTTACGTCCGGTGGAAGCACATCTATTCCGGACTGTTTACAAGAATAAATATATTCGGAAACTTTACCGGGATTATCTATTACAGAGCTCATAAGTGCTGCCATAAACTCAACCGGATAATAATATTTAAGATATGCGGTTCTGTAAGCAACAACCGCGTAACAAGCGGCATGTGCCTTATTAAAAGCATACTTTGCAAAGTCTGTCATTTCGTCATAGATCTTGTTTCCCGTTTCCTCGGAAATGCCCCTTGCAACGCATCCCGGAACTCCCATTTCCTCATTACCGTTAACAAAGTAGCTTCTGTTTTCAGCCATTACCTTAGCCTTCTTCTTTGCCATGGCACGTCGTACAATATCACTTCTGCCATAGCTAAAGCCGGCAAGTTCACGTACGATCTGCATAACCTGTTCCTGGTAAACTATACATCCGTAGGTGGTTTCAAGAATAGGTTTAAGTTCAGGTGTTTCATAGGTTATGGAAGAAGGATCCTGCTTTCCGCTGATATACTTTGGAATAAAATCCATTGGCCCCGGTCTGAAGAGAGATATTCCCGCTATAACATCTTCAAGACTTGTAGGCTTAAGTTCCTTCATAAACTTTCTCATACCCGGACTTTCAAGCTGGAAAACGCCGTCGGTTTTCGCCTGACCTATCATCTCATATATGTTCTTGTCATCATAATTTATGTTATCTATATTGATCTTTTGATCTTCCGGTAATCTTCTGTTTATAAGTTTTACAGCATCATTTATTACAGTAAGGGTTCGAAGCCCCAAAAAATCCATTTTAAGAAGTCCGAGTTCTTCAAGGGTTGTCATGGTGTACTGAGTTGTGATCACATCATCTGCCCCTCTGGAAAGCGGCACATAGTCATCCGCAGGTGCGTTACTTATTACAACTCCCGCCGCATGAATGGATGTATGTCTCGGAAGCCCTTCGAGCCTCTTCGCCATATCTATTAAATATTTAATCTCCGGTTCCGTCTCATAGCGCATTCTAAATTCCGGATTAAGGTCAAGGGCCTTATCTATAGTGATATTAAGTTCCCTTGGTATCATTTTGGCTATTTCGTCCACTGTGGAATACGGGTAATCCAGTGCCCTGCCCACATCTCTGATAACATTTCTTGCAGCCATTGTTCCGAAAGTTACAATCTGCACAACACGATCTTTCCCGTATTTTCTTACAACATAATCTATAACTTCCTGGCGCCTTTCGTAGCAAAAGTCCACGTCAAAATCCGGCATGGAAACTCTTTCGGGGTTTAAAAAACGCTCAAAAAGAAGGTTATATTTAATAGGGTCTATATCCGTTATTCCAAGGGCATAAGCCGCAATACTTGCGGCACCGCTTCCTCTTCCGGGGCCAACAGGAATACCGTTTTCCTTGGCGTAGTGTATAAAATCCCAAACAATAAGGTAGTACTCAACAAAGCCCATTTTATGGACTATGTCCAATTCGTAGTCCAGCCTTTCCTTAAGTTCTTTTGTAACATTACCGTATCGCTTAACCATTCCGGCGTTACAAAGCTCGTTAATATAAGTCCAGGCATCTTTCCCATCGGGAACGTCAAAATGAGGAAGCTTGTAGTTTCCAAATTCTATTGTTACATTGCATCTTTCTGCAATATCGTGAGTGTGGTCCAAAGCATCCGGAGCATAAGGAAAAAGTTTTCTCATCTGCTCTTCGCTCTTTAAATAGTACTGGCCGCCCTCATAACGCATTCTGTCCGTATCTTGAACCTTTTTACCGGTTTGTATGCAAAGAAGGACGTCATGTGCCTGGGCGTCCTCCGCATAAATATAGTGACTGTCATTTGTTGCAACAAGTGGTATACCACACTCTTCGCTAAGGCGCAGAAGTTGGGCATTAACCGTTCTCTGCTCCGGAATTCCATGGTCTTGAAGTTCCAAAAAGAAGTTACCTTCACCGAAAACAGAAAGGAGTTTCAATGCAGCCTTCTTTCCTTCTTCATAGAATCCCGCCTTTAAATACTTTGGAATCTCTCCCGCAAGACACGCGGAAAGAGCGATTATCCCCTCATGGTACTCGGCAAGAACCTCATAATCCACTCGCGGTTTATAATAAAAGCCTTCTGTAAAGCCTTTGGAGACTATCTTCATAAGGTTGGAATAACCGGTATTGTTTTCTGCAAGAAGCACCAAATGATGGTACCTTTCCTCCGAGTGTCCGACTTCCTTATCAAACCTGGAGCCGGGAGCAACATATACCTCACAGCCTATAATAGGCTTTATGCCAACCTCTTTACATGCCTTGTAAAAATCTATGGCACCATACATAACGCCATGGTCCGTTATGGCAAGGCTATCCATTCCAAGTTCCTTTGCCCTCCTTACAAGTTCCCCTATTTTAGCGGAACCGTCCAACAAGCTGTATTCCGTATGAACATGTAAGTGTGTAAATGCCATTATCCCTTCCCCTTAAAAAATGTAATATATTCCTAAAAGTAAAAAAATAACTCCGAATGCCGTTTCCGACACTACGGAGTTTAAAAAATCAGTATCAGCTTTCAAGAAGAGCCGAAATGCCTTCAAGAGCAGCTTCTTCATCTTCTCCGTCAACAACAACGCTAACCTTGTCTCCCGGAACAAACGCAAGTGTCATAACACCCATTATGCTCTTTGCATTAACTTTCTTATCTGTCTGTTCAATGTATATTGAACTTGAAAAACGGCTTGCAACCTGCACAAGCATTGCTGCCGGTCTTGCCTCTGTAACAGAACCTTTTCCTATAACTATTTCTTTAGACTTCATTTTCTCCTCCTGACCTCAACCTATCGGCTATATCACTCAATTTTTTTAATCTGTGATTTAAACCGGATTTTCCTACAGGCATATCTAACAGTTTGGTAAGTTCGCTAAGGGAAACCTCAG
>JAILFQ010000288.1 GCA_024697505.1 Lachnospiraceae bacterium | reverse complement strand
GCGGACAAAGTTCCGACGGCGGCTCTTCCGCAGAAATGAGCCTGGACGACTACAAGGCTTACTATAAAGACGTAATAAAATCTGCCGATGGAATGACAATTAACATAGACAACGGCTGGAATAACGGCAGTGTTAATCTTTCCATGGCAATAACCATAAACAATACTTCCGGAAGTAATATAACCACCTGGGAGAGAAAACTTGTGTTTAAGGACGGAGTTACCCTGGAAAAAGTGGGCGGATGGTGCGCTAACTTTAAGATTAGCGGAAATACGGTTACTATAACACCTGAAAGCTACAACGGAAGTATAAACGCCGGCGGAAGTGTTGGCGGAATAGGCCTCCAGATTAAGGTAACAGAGTAGATACCTTACTTTACAATTTTTCTTTTTTGTAGTTAAATAAGCAATGAGTTAGACGATACTAACATCATTACAAAGGTAAGGAAATTTTATGAAGATAAAAAAGATAGTATATAATGTGCTTGGATGCATTTGTTTTGGACTTGGAACGGTGGGAGTGTTTTTGCCTGTTCTTCCCACAACGCCTTTTTACCTTGCAACCGCCTTCTTTTTTGCAAGAAGTTCGGAGAAGCTTAATAACTGGTTTAAAGGTACAAAGCTCTACAAAAAGCATCTGGAATCTTTTGTGAAAAAGAAGGGAATGCGCCCGGGAACAAAGGCAGGTATCCTTGTGAGTGTTACACTTCTTATGGGCCTTGGCATCTTTTTTATGGCAAGAAAGGGGATATGGGTGCCATGTATCATTCTTGGGTGCGTGTGGACAGCACATTTAGTCTACTTTCTTTTCTTTGTAAAGACTGTAAAAGAGGATGAGGAGGCGTAGGAATGGTTACATTTATCTGCGGTTTATTAATGATGCTTGGCCTTATGCTTATGTTGCTTGCGGCAGTAGGCTTTATACAGGACAAAAAGATGTTTACATCCGCACCAAAGGAGGTTTGCGAGGCGATATTGCCAAAGCCCGAAAGGTTTAAAGGCCAGCACTTTCTTGGCTGGGTAATAATGATGATCGCGTTTTTATGTTTTATTGCGGCTTTGCTTTTTGGAGCCTTGGACGGAATACAAAATGGGTTATCATTTGTAAGTATGTTTTTAAGATTTTTAATAATGATGCTTATGGTTAAAGCATTTGATATATGTTTTTTTGACTGGTTTCTGCTTTGCAGATCCGGCTTCTTTCCGCATTATTTTCCGGAGGTGAAGCCGCTTCTTGGACCGCATCTTTTTGGCTTTAACGCTAAGAGCCATCTGCTGCAGATACTTGTTTTTATTCCGGCTTCTCTTGCACTTGCCGGAATTTGCATGTTGTTTTAACACAGGTATTACGGGGGTAGTAAAATGAGCAGGAAGTTAAATCTTATTTTCCTTCAAATGATGAAAGAATTTGCTATGCCACACCAAGCGCTCTTTCCGTTAAAGGCTACGAAAGCGGAAAAACCGGCTCTACATGGCATCTGCGCGGCCCGGGATACAACAAGTCCAATTCGCTTTGCGTTATTAAGAACGGAGCTGTTTACGCACATGGGTACCCGGTGGACGGTTTAAGGGGAGTAAGACCGGTGATGTGGGTGGAGGTTGAGTAAGGGAAGGCGGGAAATGATAATTTAAATAGTAAAGGTGTTCCGAAGGGAACACCTTTTTATATACTGCGCGGAAAATTTACCTTTAAGGTAAATTTTTTGAATTGATTATTATACAAAGGGATGATATAATTAATTTACCTCAGAGGTAAATTACATAAAGGGGCATTACTTTGAACAATAAAACAGGTGTGCAATCCCCTTCCTCTACGAAGTAGGGAAGTGGTGTCACTGTAGATATCATTAAGCGATATATGCAATCACAAGGAGAGAAGTCTAATGGCAAATAGAGCAATCGTATATGCTATATATCCAAATATAACTCAAGACGAACAATGCCAAAAGACTTTTGGCTGTTGTCGTTTTGTGTACAACCAAATGCTTACAATTCAGCAGGATAGACATAAAAATGGTGAGAAACATCTTTCAAAATTTAACGCTAATACTTACTGCAACCAACAGCTAAAAGTAACATATCCATTTCTAAAAGAGGTTGATAAATTTGCTATTACAAATGCGGTTTATCATTTGTCTGATGGATATGATGGATTTTTTAAGCATCTTGGCGGTTTTCCAAAGTATAAGAACAAGCATAAAGCACGGAAATCCTACACCACGAACTTTACTAATGGGAATATCGAAGTAGGTGACAATTTTGTAAAACTTCCTAAACTCGGTAAGGTTAAGGCTAAAATTCATAGAAAACCTG
>JAILFQ010000240.1 GCA_024697505.1 Lachnospiraceae bacterium | reverse complement strand
AACTCTTGAAAACAAAGAACTTAAGATCACCGGAAGGCACGATCCCGCAATTATACACAGGGCAAGAGTCGTTGTGGATTCCATGGCCGCTCTGGTTGTTTATGATATGCTGGCCGGAAGGTACGGAACAGATTATTTCGGAGGCTGATTATATGAAGTACGGACTTATAGGGGAAAAACTCGGGCACTCATATTCAAAGACCATACATGAACTTATGGGGTTTTACGAGTACGAACTTAAAGAAATTAATCGTGAAGATCTTGAAGCTTTTGTAAAGCAAAAAGATTTTCTCGGAATAAACGTAACAATTCCATATAAAGAGGAGATAATAAAGTACCTTGATTTTGTAGATGAGAAAGCCGGGGAAATAGGTGCCGTTAATACTGTGGTTAATAAGGACGGAGTACTTTACGGATATAATACGGACTATTACGGCCTTAAAGCTTTAATAGAAGGTTCTGAGATAGATGTGGCGGGGAAAAAAGCACTTATTCTCGGAAGCGGCGGAACAAGTAAAACTGCAAAAGCGGCACTTACGGGTTTAGGTATAGGAAGCATTTATTCTGTAAGCCGAAGCGGTAAGAATGGGGCAATTACTTATGAAGAGGCTGAAAATCTGCATAAGGATGCGGATATAATCGTAAACACAACCCCTGTCGGCATGTATCCAAACATAGACGCCAGTCCTGTGGACCTGGAAGCATTTACAAATCTTAAAGCAGTTTTTGATGTTATTTTTAATCCATCAAGAACAAAGCTTATGTTACAGGCACAAAGTCTTGGAATACCGGCTTTCGGTGGACTTAAGATGCTTGTTTTGCAAGCTGTGCAGGCCTGCTTTTTCTTTACGGGAAATAAGGTTTCTGAAAAAAAAGCCGGAGAAATATTCAGAGTTGTTAAGAGTGAACATGAAAATATTGTTATTATCGGAATGCCCGGAGTCGGAAAAACAACTCTTGCCAAGACGCTGGAAAACAAACTGAACATGAAGCTTATAGATACGGACGAAGAAATAGTTAAAAGAGAAGGCAGACCTATAACGGAGATATTCGAAAAAGAGGGGGAAGCCTATTTCAGAGATCTGGAGAGTAAAGTTATAAGAGAGGCATCATTTGCGGGTAATGCAATAATTTCCACCGGAGGCGGTGCGATCTTAAGAAAAGAAAATGTGGATGTTTTGAAAGCTTTCGGCAAACTTTATCTTTTAAAAAGACCTCTTAAGTTTATTTATCCGACAAAGTCCAGGCCTCTTTCAAATGATACGGATAAGTTAAAAAAACTTTATCATGAGAGAATGCCAATATATAAAAAAGCGGCAGACAAAGAAATAAACGGGTGCGACGGCCCGGAAGTTTCCGCCAAAAGAGTAATGAGGTACAGAAATGAACATTAGAGTGATCAATGGTCCAAATTTAAATATGCTTGGAATAAGAGAACCGGATATTTACGGAAAAACCACCTACGCAAGCCTTTGTCAAATGATAAAGGATTATGCGGATGAAAAGGGGGTTGATGTGGAGCTTTTTCAAAGCAACCACGAAGGAGATCTGGTTGACTATATTCAGGATTCTTTAGGAAAGGCTGACGGAATAGTTATAAATCCCGGAGCCTATACCCACACCAGCATTGCAATACTTGATGCGGCAAAAGCGGTAAATTTGCCTATGGTGGAAGTCCATATCTCGGATGTGGATGAGAGGGAACCTTTCAGGAAAACCAGTTATATAAGGGCCGCATGCCTTAAAACGATATCCGGACATGGTATTTCGGGCTATACGGAAGCAATAGACTTTTTAATCGGGAGAAAAAATGAAGGTTAAAATCGGAAAATCAACCGCAAACGGAGAAATATACGCGCCGCCTTCGAAAAGCATGGCGCACAGGATGCTCATTTGTGCGGGGCTTGCCGGCGGGAAAAGCAGAATTAAAAACATAGACTTCTCAGAAGATATTCTTGCAACCATAGATTGTCTTAAGGCTCTTGGAGTAGACATAGAAAAAACAGATGGAGTTTTGGAAGTTAACGGCGGTATAAAAGATTTTACGGGGAAAAGATGCGAATTCAGATGCAGAGAAAGCGGCAGCACCATGAGATTTTTTATGGGACTTGCTATGCTTCATGGCGGAAAATCTTTCTTTTTTGGAAGTGAAACTTTAAGAAACAGACCTTTTACCTTATATGAAAAAATCTGTGAAGATAACGGAATTGAGTTAAAAAAAGAAAAGAGCAGCATCTATCTTTGCGGAAAAGTCAAAAGCGGAGAATTTGTACTTCCCGGAAATGTAAGCAGCCAGTTTATAACAGGACTTCTATTTATATTGCCGCTCCTTTCCGGAGAATCGGTGATCAGACTTATACCACCGGTGGAATCTGCGGCCTATATAGACCTTACCATAGAAGCTCTTAAAGAATTTGGAGTAAGGGTAGATAAAAAGAGCGAAGAAGAATACATAATTCCCGGCTTTCAAAAGTATATGCCATGTGAGGTGAGCGTCGAAGGAGACTATTCCAATGCTGCATTTCTGGACATATTTAACGAACTTGGCGGTAATGTTACTACCCTTGGACTAAAGGAGGATTCGCTTCAGGGGGACAGGATATATAAAAAACTGTTTAAAGAATTGTCTTGTGGTTATACCAAAATTGATATTTCTTCGTGTCCGGATCTGGGGCCTGTGCTTATGGCATTAGCTGCAGCCGGAAAAGGAGCAGGCTTTACCGGTACAAAAAGACTGGCTATTAAGGAAAGTAACAGAGGCCTGGTAATGTGTGAAGAACTTCTTAAAGTTGGCGGGAAAACAGATTTTAAGTAAGATAGTATAGAAGTATTTGGTGATGGGCTCAAAAAGCCTGTTGAAATTCTTAACGGACATAATGATCACAGGATCGTAATGGCACTTACAAGCCTTCTTTCCATAACGGGAGGCGAGATTACAGATGCCGAGGCAGTAAGAAAAAGTTACCCGGGATATTTTAAAGATATAAAATCTCTCGGAATAGAGGTAGAAGAGAATGGAATGGATCAATAAAAGCAGGGTTGTTATTGTGGGACTTGGACTTATAGGCGGAAGTTACGCAAAGGCACTTAAAAGGATGGGATATACCATTTCCGCAATTGACAAAGACCCGGAAACGATAAAATATGCCGTTGAAAACAATATAATAGATGACGGCCTTACGGAAAACTACGGCGAGCTTCTTGAAAAGGCCGACTGTATAATCATTGCTTTGTATCCGGGACTCATAACGGATTGGATAAAGGAGAATCAACGATTTTTCAAGCCCGGCATCAGAATTACTGATGTTACGGGCGTTAAAAGTTCTTTCATTTATGAAGTACAAGACATTTTAAGGGAAGATGTGGAATTTATTGCAGCTCACCCAATGGCCGGGCGGGAGGTCTGCGGCGTTAAGAATTCGGATGACAGGATTTTCAGAAATGCCAATTACATTGTGGTACCTACGAAGAAAAACACAGACGCGGCAATAGTCTGGTGCGAACACCTTGGGAAGATCCTGGGCTTTGACAGGGTCAGTGTTTTAACTCCTGAGGAGCATGACGAA
This sequence comes from Lachnospiraceae bacterium, assembly GCA_024697505.1. Lineage (GTDB taxonomy): Bacteria > Bacillota > Clostridia > Lachnospirales > Lachnospiraceae > JAILFQ01. The sequence goes on along the minus strand of JAILFQ010000240.1, from coordinate 1,439 downwards.
ATGATCGCTTTTGTATCTCAGCTTACCCATTGCATAGCAGTTTCTTTAATGACCTGCAATAACGACACCCATCTTAAAGACTATACGGGAGATTCATTCAGAGATCTTACCCGCATTGCAAGGATCAACGAAAATATGTGGAGCGAGTTGTTTCTTGTGAATAAAGAACCGCTCCTTAGACAAATGAACTCTTTCATAAATGAACTTGAAGAAATGAAACACATGCTTGAAACAGACGATGCGGAAGGGCTTAAGGAAAAGATGAGACGTTCCACAAACAGAAGAATTCAATTTGACAAAGAACAATGAGGTGATTGCTATGAATATGGAATTTGAAAAAAAACTTACTATCCCAAAGGAACTTAAGGAACAGTTTCCTGTATCCGAAAAGGTAAAGGAAACCGTTGAAAAAAGAAGAAAAGAGATCAATGATATTTTCGGTGGCAAAGACAACAGGATCATTCTTATTATAGGTCCTTGTTCCGCAGACAGAGAAGATGCGGTTATGGATTACATTTTAAGACTTGTTCCCGTTCAGGAAAAGGTAAAAGACAAAATACTTATCTGCCCTCGTATATATACAAATAAACCGCGTACCACAGGAGCCGGATATAAGGGACTTTTACACCAGCCAAATCCGGAAGAAAAGTCGGACATTTTTAACGGGATCATAGCGACCAGAAGGCTTCATATGCGTGCGGTCGAAGAATCCGGCTTTGGATGTGCGGATGAAATGCTTTATCCGGAAAACGGAAGATATTTGGACGACCTTCTCTGCTATACCGCTGTAGGTGCCCGTTCGGTAGAAAACCAGCAGCACAGACTTACTGCAAGCGGTGTGGAGTCTGCTGTTGGAATGAAGAATCCTACAAGCGGAGACTTCTCTGTAATGCTGAATGCTATTCTTGCGGCACAGCATCCTCATACCTTTATTTTCAGAGGATGGGAAGTGCACTCAAAGGGAAATGAGTATGCCCATGCGATATTAAGAGGCTATACCAATAAACATGGTGAAAATCTCCCTAACTATCATTATGAAGATCTTACAAGACTCTGTGATATGTATGATAAGATGGAACTTAAAAATCCGGGTGTTGTAGTGGATACAAACCATTCCAATTCCAACAAAAAACCTCTTGAACAGCCAAGAATAATAAAAGAAGTGCTTAATTCCGCAAGAGAAAACGACAGGATCAGAGCAATCTTAAAGGGATTTATGGTAGAGAGCTATATAGAAGACGGAGCTCAAAAAATCGGAGAGGGCGTTTACGGAAAGTCAATAACCGATCCATGCCTCGGATGGGATAAGACAGAAAGATTGATCTATGATATAGCCGAATTATTATAAATTTTTAAGCCGAACAGAATAAACTGTCCGGCTTCTTTTTCAGCTATTGAATATTTACAATAAATGTTGATATAATGTTAACAAGGGTGAG
>JAILFQ010000217.1 GCA_024697505.1 Lachnospiraceae bacterium | reverse complement strand
TTTATGCTGCCTATACCGAGGATTTTAAAAAATTCTCCAAGCCGGAACTGTATCTTGAAAGACCTAATCATGTTATAGACAATACCTGCCATCTTTTAACCTGAAAGCTATAGGACCTTCAATTCCGAATAGGTCATCAAGTGTCTTACTCTTAACAGGTTCAAAGTTATCCTTATCAAGTGTCTTTCCAAAATCCATTCTTATATTTTTGGTTGTCTCATCTTTTGAAAAACGAAGATATCCATCTTTGATTCGGATTATATCAGTGTCTATAACATGATTAGGTCTTTCAAGATACAGTTCCGGCTTGGAGAATTTTTTAAAATCCTCGGTATAGGCAGCATAAATTCTTTGCTTGGAATCCGGGTCTCCTTCATATTTGATCTTTGAAGCCCAGAAAACAAAAAACTTATCTTTTTCTTCATCATATACGGCCTCAGGAGCCCAAACACATCCCGAACCATCAATTCCCACAGTTACACTCCAAGGCTCAGACCAATTACATAAATCCTTTGAAGACCAAACGATTATATCTCTGCTTCCTGCTTCCTGAGCAACTCCCCATCCTTTTCCGGATGCTATTCTAAGGTCTGTTGCTATAATATAAAAGAGTCCTCTTTTTTCATCTCTTATGAGAAAAGGATCTCTTACTCCTTTTTCTCCTATTCCCGAAACCAGAACCGGTTCACCGTTATTAAGATCATTATAATGTAGACCGTCTTCACTTAAAGAAAAGTATATTTGCTCTCCTCTTTCACTTTCTCCAGTAAAATGTACAAATAAAAACGCACCCGTATTCAAGGCTGTGTCCTCCGAAAAGGCCCTCCGCTGTATGCGGAAGGCCTAAAAGTTTTTTTACATAATATCCTTCATTGCAACGCCGTCCATATCGTCGAAATCCTGGTTTTCACCGACCATTCCCCAAATGAAGGTGTAATTCTTTGAGCCGCATCCGGAATGAATGGACCAGCTTGGAGAAATAACAGCCTGTTCATTTCTCATAACAATATGTCTGGTTTCTGTAGGTTCTCCCATAAGATGGAAAACAACATCATTTGGTCCCATCTCGAAGTAAAGATAAACTTCCATTCTTCTGTCATGTGTATGGCAAGGCATGGTATTCCATACAGAACCTTCTTCAAGATGTGTCATACCCATCTCAAGCTGGCAGGATTCAACCTGGCCCGGAAGAATATATTTGCAGATTGTTCTGTGGTTTGCATCTTCCATGCTTCCACATTCAACCTTATTCTGATCCTTAACGATCACAACGCCTTCGGAAGGCTGACCTTCCGGTTTAATAAGGACCGTAGGATAAGTCCTATGTGCCGGCGCACTGTTAATGTAGAACTTTGCAGGAGTATCTGCATTAAGGCTTGAAAACTCAATATCCTGAGATCCCATTCCTATATACATACCTTCCTTAAAGCCAACTTCGTACTTCTTACCGTCAATGGTAATAACGCCCTTACCGCCAATATTAATAACTCCCATCTCTCTTCTTTCAAGGAAGTATTTGGCACGAAGTTCGTCCCCGGCAACAAGCTTTAAAGCTCCCTTAACAGGAACCGCAGAACCTGTGATTATTCTATCAATATGGCTGTATACAAGCTTTATTGTATCCGGCTGAAAAAGATCTCCTATAAAAAATTCCTCGCGAAGTCTTGTGGTATCGTAAGTTTTTACGTCTCTTGGAGACGAAGCTGTTCTAAGTTCCATAAAATCCTCCAAAATTATCTCTGAACACGTCCTGAACCGTCACCGCCAACAAGATTGTCAACATCTGAACGTGATACAAGGTTAAAGTCTCCCGGAATCGTATGCTTGAGTGCTGATGCAGCAACGCCGAATTCAAGAGCAGACTTAAAGTCTTTTCCATCAAGGAAACCGCAGATAACACCGCCGGCAAAAGAGTCGCCGCCGCCGACACGGTCCACGATAGGAGCAATTCTGTATTCTCTTGAATGGTAGAATTCCTTTGTATCTCTTGAGTAAATGCATGCAGACCAGCCATTATCGGAAGCTGAATGGCTTACACGAAGCGAACTGATAACATACTCAAAATTAAACTTCTTAACCATCTGTTCAAATATATCCTTATAACCTGCAAGCTCGAGAGAACCGCTGGTTACATCTGTGTTACCCGGCTTAAATCCGAGGACCTTTTCTGCATCTTCCTCGTTACCGATGCAAACATCAACATACTGCATAAGATTTGTCATAACCTTCTGAGCCTTCTCGGAAGTCCAAAGTTTCTTTCTGAAGTTAAGGTCGCAAGAAACCTTTACACCATGCTTCTTTGCAGCTTTAAGAGCAACTTCTGTAAGCTCTGCAGCTTCATCGGAAATTGCAGGAGTGATTCCTGTAAAGTGGAACCAGTCAACGCCTTCAAAAATAGCGTCAAAATCAAAGTCTTCAGGCTTTGCGGTTGCAATTGAAGAATGAGCTCTGTCATAAACAACGTTTGAAGCTCTCATTGCTGCGCCTGTCTCAAGATAATAAATACCAAGTCTCTCGCCGCCAAGTGCAATAAACTTTGTTTATGACAGAGCTCATTCTTCAATTGCAACCGCAAAGCCTGAAGACTTTGATTTTGACGCTATTTTTGAAGG
>JAILFQ010000209.1 GCA_024697505.1 Lachnospiraceae bacterium | reverse complement strand
CATCCTTTTCTGGGCACTTGCAATGATACTGGATGACGGTATCTATATTCTTTACATGCACAGCCTTTTAACCAGAAGAGAAATATTAACCTTCCTTTCTTTGGGAGTATTTCCTATTGCGGCTTTTGTGCTTCAATATATATTCCCGGGACTCAAGCTTATATTTGTTGCGGCCCTTTTGTGCTTTATAATTTTCTTCATGGAGATACACGTACAACAGGCTGCGGTTCTTCAGGAAAAAGAGCGGCAGCTTGAAAAAATGAACCTTTCGATCATAGTAAGCCAGCTGCAGCCTCACTTCCTTTATAACGCTCTTACAAATATCAGAGTACTTACAACACAGGATCCTTCAGCCGCCAAAGAAGCAATAGGCAATTTTTCCAGGTATTTGAGAGGTAATATGGAATCTCTCACAAATATGGAGCCTATTCATTTTGAACAGGAACTGGAACATATTAAAACCTATCTGGCACTTGAAGGTATGCGTTTTGATGACAAGTTTACCGTAGAGTACAACATTGAGGAGAGCGATTTCTTCATACCGGCTCTTTCAATTCAGCCGCTTGTGGAAAATGCAGTTAAGCATGGAGTTGGAATGCTTAAGGGTAAAGGTAAGATCATTATTTCTTCCTATTCCGACGAGCTCAATTTTTACATTACGATTGAGGATGACGGTGTAGGTTTTGATGTTAACGAATTAAGAAAAAGAACGCAGGAAATCGAGAACGAAAAGAATACGCTTGGTCTGTTTGCCATTAAGCACAGATTGTATGATATGGTAAGGGGCTCTGTTCAGATTCAAAGTAATATAGGAAGCGGTACCAAAGTAACGGTTACCGTACCAAGAGCGTAACATAAACCCTTGACAAAAAAGAAAGTCAAATATATAATTCCACTATCATAAGACGTTGATGGGAAAGAGTAATGAATAAGGACCCTACAGAAAGCTGCCGGCAGATGAGAGGCGCAGGAGGTTGGATTCACGAATACATCCCGGAGTCGTGTACCGAAATTTTTTAAAGTAGGCTGCACCGGGCGCACCCGTTACAGTGCAAAAGCATAAAACTTATTGTGAGTGCTTACAGAGGCAGGCAGAGTAATCTGTTTGTAAATTAAGGTGGTAACGCGGGAATAATACCCCGTCCTTAAGCAGGACGGGGCTTTTTTTATGCCTTTAGGAAAGAGACAAAAAAAGCTCCGTAAATAATTTTTTATGGGTAGGACCCAAGGAGGAAAAGAAATGACAACTTATGAAGAATTAGTGGCAAGAGGACTTATTGCCCAGGTTACGGATGAAAAGGAGATCAAGGAACTTGTGGACAGCGGAAAGGCTGTATTTTACATTGGTTTTGATCCTACGGCAGACTCCCTTCATGTAGGTCACTTTATGGCGCTTTGCCTTATGAAGAGACTTCAGATGGCAGGTAACCGTCCGATAGCTCTTATCGGTGGTGGTACCGGTATGATCGGTGATCCATCCGGAAGAACAGACATGCGTCAGATGATGACACCTGAGACGATCAAACACAACTGCGACTGCTTCAAAAAGCAGATGGAAAGATTTATTGAGTTTGGTGAAGGAAAAGCAATGATGGTTAATAATGCCGATTGGCTTATGAACCTTAACTATATTGAACTTTTAAGAGATGTAGGACCTCATTTTTCCGTTAACAGAATGCTTACTGCAGAGTGCTATAAGCAGAGAATGGAAAGAGGATTAAGCTTCCTCGAGTTTAACTACATGATCATGCAGAGCTACGACTTCCTCATGCTTTTCCAGAAATACGGATGTAACATGGAATTTGGCGGCGACGATCAGTGGAGCAACATGCTTGGCGGAACTGAACTCATTAGAAGAAAGCTTGGTAAAGATGCTTATGCCATGACAATAAACCTTCTTCTTAATTCGGAAGGAAAGAAGATGGGTAAGACTCAGAGCGGTGCCGTATGGCTCGATCCTAATAAGACATCTCCTTTTGAATTCTTCCAGTACTGGAGAAATATTGATGATGCAGATGTTATTAAGTGCTTAAAGATGCTTACATTTGTTCCTCTTGAAGAGATTAAAAAGATGGAATCCTGGGAAGGAAGCGACCTTAATAAGGCAAAGGAAATTCTTGCACTTGAACTTACAAAGCTTGTTCATGGCGAAGAAGAAGCAAATAAGGCTCTTGAAGCTTCCAAGGGACTTTTTGCGGGTACCGGTGACCTTGAGCATATGCCATCCACACAGCTTACTGACGAAGTATTTAAGGACGGAAAGATTGATATAATCGGTGTTCTTGTAGCAGCAGGACTTGTTCCTACAAGGTCTGAAGGAAGACGTGCGGTAGAGCAGGGCGGTGTTACCGTAGACAATGAAAAGGTAACAGATATAAGAACAGAGTACACTAAGGAAGATTTAGCCGGCGACGGAAAGATCTTTAAAAAGGGTAAGAAGAACTTTAACAGGGTATACGCATAATATACTTGAAAAAAACAGAAATTCTGATATAATACGAAACAAGAACGCTGTTTTAAAACATAAATCTTGGAATGAATATTATGGAGGATTACCATGAAAGAAAGATTATTGGCCGAATTTGAGAGAGTATACGGTGGCACAGAGGATGCAAGAGTGTTTTTTGCACCCGGAAGAGTAAACCTCATTGGAGAACATACAGATTATAACGGAGGACATGTATTCCCTTGCGCACTTACAATCGGTACATATGCTGTTGTAAGAAGAAACGGAATGGATACCTGCCGCTTCTATTCAATGAATTTTGAAAACCTTGGAATAATATCCGCAGATATTGAAGAACTTGAATATGATAAAGAAAACGATTGGGCCAACTACCCAATGGGTGTAATTTATCATTTGAGGGAAGCGGGATTTACCGTAGACGAAGGAATGGATTTCCTTTTCTTCGGAAACATACCTAATTCCTCCGGACTTTCTTCTTCCGCATCCATTGAAGTTGTTACAGCTTTTGCAGCAAGAGAACTTTTCGACCTTAACATAGACTTTGTGGAAATCGCAAAGCTTACTCAAAAGGCAGAGAATAAGTTTATTGGTGTTAACTGCGGAATTATGGATCAGTTTGCAATTGCAATGGGAAAGAAGGACAATGCCATATTCCTTGATACGGCCGATCTTTCTTACGAATATGCTCCTATAGTTTTAAAGGGAGCTAAGATAGTTATTGCCTGCAGTAACAAAAAAAGAGGTCTTGGAGACAGCAAGTACAACGAAAGAAGACAGGAGTGCGAGGATGCGCTTGCACTTATTAAAACAAAGAAGGATGTGCCTTCTCTTGGT
>JAILFQ010000196.1 GCA_024697505.1 Lachnospiraceae bacterium | reverse complement strand
ATAAAAAAGTTCATTATTGCTTTTCCCACTATTGCGGATGTATTAAGGATTTTAGAGGAATTTAACCCTACATACTCTACCACTTTGTTTACCATCGTTTCCGATGCGTCTGTTAAAAATGTGGTATCCAGACTAAGCTTTACAGTATCACCGTTACCAAGAGTTTCTATCCAGCTTTGGAAGGAATCCGCATAGTCGTTCAAGTTGGTTATAAATTGTGTTACCCCGCCTATAAGCTGAGGAATAAGCATTCCTATTAAAAGCAGGAGAAAAATAAGACCTGTAAGTACCGTAAGGCAAACAGATATACCCCATTGTACTTTTTCCTTCTTTATCTTTTTAAAGATCGTTCTTTGATAGAATTTTGCAAGAGTGTTCATAATGTAGGCGATCATCACTCCGGCTAAAATTGTGGAAAAATAGCCTATGAAAGTACCTATGCCTCCGAAAACGCCCTTAAGTCCGGAAAAAATCACATAAAAAGCCACCACTATGCATCCTGTTAATGCATTGGTAAACCAGGTTTTTTCCATCATTTGGTCAAGTTTTTTCATACACTCACCTCTAAGTCTTTGGAAACGGAGTAAAAATACATCTTTGAAACTTCCATGCCCGTAAGTTTTGAAAGCGCAAAGCCGTATAACTCCAACTGTTTTTTATACTTCTCCGAAAGTTCGCGTGTCGCATCCTCTCTTATATAGTCTGTTTTATAATCCATTATAATCAGTTTTCCGTCAAGTACAAAATAGGCATCTATTATTCCTTGTACAATAATCGTTTCGGAAGTCTTAATGTCCTTAAAAATATCTCCTGCAGGAATTCTTATCATAAAGGACTGCTCTTTATAAAGTTTTCCGGCTTTTGCGGCATTCCTCATCATTTTTCCGAGAGATGAATTAAAGAAAGTAAGTATCTTACCAGTATCTATCTGTGCAAGTTCCTCTTTTTTTACAAGGCCGTTCTTTACAAAGCCGTCCAGTTCTTCCTTTAAGGTTTCCCCGGTATAATCCTTTTCAAACGGAAGCAGCTCCATCAAATGATGGAACAAAGTTCCTTTTTCGGCACCGGAAAGCTTTCCTTCAGAACTTCCTTCAGGATTTGCATACATACTTGCAACCGCCCCTTCAAAATGAGGTGCTTTCTCCGGGGATTCCGGAATAACCGCCGTTTCCGCTTCTTCATTTTCTTCCATGGCCATTTTCTTAATTTCGGAAACAGTCATTTTTACAGGAAGAGCTGCCTCGACAGCATAAGGATATGAATAGTTTTTCATCTCCTCAAGTTTTTTGGTAAGTTCTTCCGCGAAGCTTCCTTTCCCAAAATCTTTTTCCTTAAGTTCTTCAAGTTTTTTGTTGAGTTCCTCTTCAATAGGCTTTCTTGCAGCTTTTGCGGAAAGAACGGAAGCATCTGTTAAACGGAATTCCAAAGTCGTCGCAACATGCGTACTTCCAATATCCGCAGAAATCACCTTAGAGGAGCCCATATAGGAAGAAAAGGACCTCTCGTCGTCAAAAATATAAGGGCACACCATGGAAAAATAACTGTTTTTACTTAGTATATCACTTTTTATACGGAGGCCTTCAAGGAGCGGTGTAGGAAGGTCTGCCGCCCACTTATCACCGTCCGTTACCACTTCCCCGTCTTTCTCTGTCTGTCCAAGAAATCCTGTAAGGATCAGCTTTTCTCTTGCTCTTGTAAGGGCAACGTAAAGAACTCTGAGTTCTTCGGAAACCACCTCTTTATTCATTTCCTCCGCTATATATCTTTTGGTCAGGGAAGAATAGACTATTCTTGTTTCAGGGTCCGTAACCTTCATTCCGATCCCGTACTTTTCATGAATAACGGTGGAACTGTGTATGTCCATCCTGTTTATTTCTTTATTCATTCCGCATACGAAAACAACAGGAAATTCCAGACCCTTACTCTTATGTATTGTCATAAGGCGTACAAAATTGCCGCCTTCGGAAGATTTTGCCTCACCGAAATCCTGCTCGTAGGTTCTAAGCTTTTTAATGTATCTTACAAAGTCCGTAAGCCCCCCAAATGATGTTTTCTCGAATTTAAGGGCTATGGAGACCAACATGTTAAGGTTTCCGCGTCTCCTTTCGCCGCCCGGCATAGCATAAACCTTTTTTAAATAGCCGGTTTCTTCGTATATGTCCGCCAAAAGCTCGTGCACATTTTTAAGCGTAGCTTTCTTTCTTAAAACATCATAAATATTAAAGAAGGCGGTGAGTTTTTCGTTTCCTTCTTTGGCCATTTCTCTTGCAAGAGTATAGATCCTCTCTTTTTTGCCCTCTTTTTTTCTTAGGGTTCCAAGAAGTGCCAGTTCTCCTGCGGAAAGGTCCGCAAAAGGAGAATGCAGAACGGAGGTAAAAGCAATGTCCTGGTAAGGATTATCAAGAACCTTTAAGTAATCCAGTACTTTTATTACTTCTACGGCGGAAAAATAGCCGGTTTCAGTCTCCGCATAAGCAGGAATGTTAAACTCTTCAAAAACCGAAAGAAAAGGTTCAAACCAGCCCTTTGCGCTTCTGAGAAGAATAACAATGTCTCCGTATTTCCAGCCCTCGTTATGTACGAGTTCTTCTATTCTCTTAGAAACGCCTATGGCTTCGGCTTTAATTTTATCTTCTTCCGCTTTGGACTCCCCGTCGCCGGTTTCGTCTTCTTCAGCCGTTTCGGCGGAAGCATCAGGCACACGTTCTTTTACGTCATCACCTTCGTCACCTTCATCATTTCCTTCTTCCGCATTCCTTGTTATAAACAAAAACTCCGTATTGTGGTTTTTGTTATCCACAATCTGCTCTCTGCCCACATTTAACATGGCATTTTCTTCATAGCCTATTTCCGTAATGTCTTCATCCATTATCTTTGCAAAAATGATATTCGTGGCATCAAGGACTTCCCTGCGGCTTCTGAAGTTCATCTTGAGGTCTATTTTTCTCTGATTGCCCTCATCATAATTAAAAAGGCTGTACTTATTCTTAAAAAGATCCGGATTTGCCATACGGAACTTATAAATGCTTTGTTTTATATCCCCTACCATAAAGATATTCTTTGTACCGTCTTTACCGCCGGAAACCGCGGTAAGGATATATTCCTGCAGGTAGTTGGAATCCTGGTACTCGTCTATCATTATCTCGTCGAATTTTTTTGCCATCTCCTTTGCAACTTCGGTTCTTGTGCCGTCTTCGTTCAAAAGGATGTTTAAGGTGTAATGGGCAATATCATTAAAATGAAGGATATTTTTCTCTTTCTTGGCGGCAAGAAGGCAGTCCATGTACTCTTTTGTAAGATCGCAAAGAGTCTTAACATAGCCGTTTTCCATTTTAATAACATGCTTTAATTCATCTTCCGTATAAGAGAAGTAGTCTGTACATATTTTTTTCAATTTTTTTTTAAGCTTGCCTCTTAAATCTGCCAAACCTTCTGTAAAATCGGTCTTTTCTTCGGCTTTTATCCTTTTAATTGGTACAAATTTAGGATGAAGAGCAAGACCAAGTGAAAAATAGCCTTTTTTTCCCTCTTCCATTATTCCGTTTATAAGTTTTATATCTGCTTCAAAGGTTTCCGAATAAAGGCAGTCGTACTTATCTGCCAGGTCCTTAAGGCCAATAAAGGTATTTCTTATTTCCTCAAGCTTTTCCCCTGCCTTTCTCATTATCTCCTTGAAAATAGGCATATTTTCGATTTTGTCCGTAAGTTCCTGCTTTGCGGATACCTCTTCAAGCCATGCATAAGGCCATGGCTCGCTGCCTGCCTTTAAAGTAAGGTTTGTAATAAGTTTTTTTACGTTTTCGTCGCTTTCCGTTTTTGAAAAGGCGGAACAAAGTGCCAGAAAGTCTTCTCTTCCCTCTTTATGCCATTTTTTAAAGCAATCATCCAAAACATCCGCTTCAAGAAGGGCAATTTCAGTAGGTTCGCCTATCCTGAAGCCCGGATCCACACCCGCAAGCTGGAAGTTTTCCCTTAAAACCTTAAGGCAAAAACCGTCTATGGTAGAAATATTCGCATTTCTCACAAGGATAAGCTGCCTTGCAAGGTGGTCGTTTTCAGGATCTTTTTCCACAGCTTCATCTATGGCGGTAATTATCTTTTCTTTCATTTCGGAGGCAGCCGTATTTGTAAAGGTAACTATAAGATAATGATCTATATCCGCACCGTCGTTTATTATGGAAGAGAGAATTCTTTGCACAAGAACAGCAGTTTTACCGGACCCGGCCGCAGCGGCAACAAGCAGGTCGCACTTTCTTGTATTTATGGCCTTTTCCTGATCCGGTGTTGGTTTAAAAGCCGGTTTACTCATTCTTTTCTCCCTCCTCTCCTGAATTTACACTTTTATTTCCTGTTTCTTTATTTCCTGTTTCTTTATTTCCTGTTTCTTTTTTTATTTCCTCAAAAACCTCATCATCTGTCATCGGTTTAAGTTCCTTGTAGCTGTAGCCGCATTTTCTGTCAAAGCCGCAAACATTCCTGTAATCGCAAAAATCACAGGCGGTTCTCTTCTTAAACCTCTGAGGCTTAATTTCCGCAGCTCCTCCGGCAATCTCTTTTCCTTCCTCTTCAAGAAGATAGTCTGTATGGGCTTTTATAAGTTTAAAGCCTTCTTCGGAAATAACCTTTCCTTTAAGGCTAATTTCCCCGGTATCTTTATTCACGCTCGAACTGCTTACGTTAACCATATCAGACTTAACGCTTGGAGCAAGTTCTCCGTTTTCATCGTAAAATTCCGGCTTTAAGGCCTTAATAACTCTTGGGTCCGAATTTGTCGGGCCGTTTAACTTCATTTGTTTAATTCTTACCTCTTCGGAGGCCTTTATAAGTTCTTCTTCGGTTTCGCCCTTGGTCTTTTCCTTGTCTGCGGTAGGATTATAAACGTGATAATAATACATTCCGCCCGGAATTACTTCTTTTTTTGTTACCGAAGACATCTCCTCAACCTGTGCAGTCATGTAAACGGGCAGCTGAATGGAATTACCGTAATAAAAACTTGAAAGGTCGAATTTCTTTGCTCCGGATTTATAGTCCACAAAATTAAGAATAAGGTTGTCCTCATCCTCGTATTTGTCTATTCTGTCCACAATTCCCACAAGGTTTATATTTTTTCCTTTAAGATAAAAATCCTTTTCAAAAAAGCCCGGTTCAAAAAGAGAATCCTTCAGCTGATCTCTAATACTCTTTAATGATATTTCCAGAGTTTTTTCTATTTCTCCCGTCATAAAAGGAGTTCTTTCAGTTTCTTTAAAGATATCTGCGGAATAATTGTCTATTTCCTTTGCGACAAAATCCTTAACATATCCCTTTATTCTTTCATCCGTAAGGTCTTTGAAGGTTTCATTCTTTTCTCTTAATTCTTTTGCAATTCCTTCAAGGACTCCATGATATACGTTTCCTATATCATTTGTGCCAACCTTAAATTCTTCTCTTTCTTCTATTTTGAGGCCACTCTTAAGGAAGTGTTTGAAAGGACATTCCGCAAAGAGCTGCAGTCTGGTTACGGAACTTTTGGCCGGCAGGTCGAATATAAGTCTTGCACTTTCCTCAGGTATTTTTTCCTCCTTTGGAATGCCAAGAGAAAGCCTTACCACATTTTCCAACTCTTCCTTTGTAAGTGTATCTGCATATTTCTTTAAGAGGGCAGAGAAGGTCTGGCCTTTAAGTGCGGCCTTTTCCGCCTCTTCCCCGGATTTGTCGGGATCGTTTTCGTTTTTGATGTCCACTGCAAAGTCTCTTAAGGCGGCAATAAAGCTGCTTTCCCCGTAATCGTTCTTTAAAATGCCGTATATCTTGTCTTCCTTGTCTTCACCTGCAGAAGTCACCTCGAGTTCATCTTCAAACAGGCCCTTTATCCTCTTAATAAGATAAGCCGGCTTTACCGCCTTGCCATCGTCACTGATTGAGGAATAGGTAATAATGAGTTCTTCTCTCGGTTTCGAAAGGCTTTGATAGATGTAAAAATTTGAGTAAGCTGCGCTTGTTACGGCATCCGGTGCAAGTTCCACATCTTTTTCCGCGAGTTTTCTTCTTTCCGCGTCTGTGAGTATTCCACCCCCACCACTGTTTGCAGGAACCTTACCATCATTTATTCCAAGCATTATAAGAGCCTTAATATCATTGAGTCTTGTTCTTTCAAGGTCTCCTATAACAATCTGCTCGGAGCCCTGAGGTATAAGACCGACCTTTGCCTCTCTAAGGCCTGTTTCCACAAGTTCTCTGTACTCTTTAACAGAAAACTTTCTGTGGCCCATAATACCTTTAAGCTGGTCTAAAACGTCTTCAAGCACCTTACAGATCTGCTTGTATTCTTTTGCCCGAAGAAAATCACCCTGCATTTTAAACTCTTCTGCCAGTTCTTCCGTTTTTTCTTCAATCTGTACAGCTTTAAGGTATTCTTTTATTTTATCCGTAACTTCCCCGGTATTTTCCGAACTTTTAAATATGTCTGAAAAGGCGGCGGTTTCAGCAACCAGCCTTTGTCTTATTCCTTCAAGAAGAGCCACTTCTTCATCCGTTGCCGCTTCTTTTGTTTTCCTTTCCCACTTTCTTTCAAAAGCAAAAGGCAGACTTATCCCTCTTGCTATACAATAGTTTTCGACCATGCAGGCCTCATCTTCTGTGTAAGAAGTAAGAGGGTTTTTAATATAGATCATGGCATTTTCAAGGGAAAGTCCCCTTTCCGCTATTGTAAGAAGGGCCCTTATATATGTTGAAAGCACGTTATCCGACATGGATTTTTTTATATCCGCAAAAGCCGGTATTCCAACCTTTTCAAATTCCTTAACAAGAACCGGCGCATAGGAGAAAAGATCTGAGCAAACTATTGCAATGTCCTTATAACGATAGCCTTTTTCCTTTAACAGACGAAAAGTTTTTGTAACCGCAAAAAGACACTCATCATTAACGGAAGGCAGCCCTTTTATCTGAATACAATCTCCGCCGCAGCCTGCTTTCATCACCTTTCTTTTAAGCCTGAAGATATTTCTTTCGAGGTGAGAAAGTTTGCTCTCTTTGCCATATCTTTTTATGTCTTCGCAAAGGACGGGTTCATTTACGGAAACACCGGCCTCTTTTGCCAAAGCTTCAACCTTTAAAAGAGACTTTTTTGTAAGATAAAAAAGGTCGTGACCGGCAGGAGCCGAAAGATAGTCCTCTGCCGGCACCGTAAGTGCAACATAACAATCTTTGCTTCCGGCAAATATTCTCTTTAAAAGTGAATACTGGGAAGGTGTAAAACCTGTAAATCCGTCCAGAACCACCGTTGCATCGGAAAGAATGTCCGTATTTAAAAGACAGTCCGCAAGAAGGTCAAATATTTCCTCTCCGGTGGTGTAACCTTCCGAAAGAGTGTCCATAAAACCTTTGTAAAGTACAAGGGCATCCTGAAGTTTAGAGCAAAGAAGAGTGTCTCCTTCCGCTTTGTCCATCATTTCCAGCAGCTCCCCTTCTCCTATTCCGTACTGCAAAAGCTCGGAAACCAGAGATTTTGCTTCTTCAACAAAACCGGCCCTTCCCGCGCTTGTAGCATACACTTTAAGTTCCTTTCCATGCTCCGAAAGGACTCTTTTAATTATCATGCTCTTACCTGCATCATTAAGGGCAAGAGCTCCGGTCTTCCCGAGTTTTAAAAAGACCTTATGAGCAAGGCGCATAAAGCTTAAGACATCCACATTAAGGATGCCACCACTTTCGCTTCTTGTCGTAAGGTCTTGTTGAGTACGGAGCGTAAACTGCTCCGGAACTATTACATAATAATTACTTTGAGGATTCTTTTTGGCCTCACTTAAAACAAGGTTGTAAAGATAATCTGTTTTTCCGCTGCCGGAAGCTCCAAGTACAAAAGTAAGTGCCATGTTTCATCCTCCAAATATTAATTTAATCTACAATCTTCTTTTCCACCGGGTCCAAATACTTCTTGTAAGGTGAAGGCTCGTTAAGGAAAGTTATTCCTATAATACCCGGGCCTGTGTGGGCTCCTATGGCGCAACCTACATAGTTTTCCGCAAATTCCCTGCAGCCGTAGGTGTCTTCAAGAGATTCCTTAACCATATCCAGGGTTTCTTTGCAATCTCCATGTACAAGGCCGATTATCTGGTCATCCAAAGCCTTTCCTTCTTCACCTACAATGTCTATTGCACGCTTTAAAGATTTAAGTCTTCCTCTGACCTTTTCCGTTGCGACCAGTTTTCCCTCGTCTGTAACCTCAATGATAGGCTTGATATTTAAAAGTCCGCCGGCAATGGCGCTGGTCTTTGAGAGTCTTCCTCCTTTATAAAGATATTCCAGAGTCTCAACCGTTATAACATGCTCCATATGGTCGAAGTGCCAACGAAGGCCGTCTATTATCTCCTGCTTTGAAGCTCCGTTTTTCTGCATCTGAAGAGCATAATAAACGCAAAGTCCAAAGCCTATGGAGGCACACTTGGAATCAACTATTGTAATATCGAAATCCGGAAATTCTTCAAGAAGCTGTTCCTTTGCAAGGTTTGCAGCGTTAAAGGTTCCCGCAATACCTGTAGAGAAGCAGGCGTAAATAACTTCATCTCCCGCTTCTGCATAAGGCTTAAAGTTATCATAGAACATCTGCTGGTTAATATGGTATGTTTTAACATCTTTCCCGCTTCTTAAAATGTCGTAAAACTCCTCGGGAAAAATTGTAGCCCCATCAAAGTAGTCTTTTTC
>JAILFQ010000171.1 GCA_024697505.1 Lachnospiraceae bacterium | reverse complement strand
ATGAGTTTGTCGCCGATCCAGAGTTCACCTTCTGTGATTTCCTCAAGACCTGCTATCATACGAAGTGTTGTTGACTTTCCGCATCCGGAAGGACCAACGAAGATAATGAATTCCTTATCTTTAATATCAAGGTTGAAGTTCTTAACTGCTACGAAACCGTTTGGGTATGTCTTGTTAATATTTACTAATCTTAAACCGGCCATTTTCATCCTCCTAAATTGTCTATATGCTTCCCAACATATGAACGCACCTGCGCTCAAGTGTTATAGTACACCGAACTGTAAGAAATTGCTATGTTGTAATTAAACAAATCAAATTAAAAGTTTTTAGTGAAAATGTATAACTGCGGACACCGACCTGCTTCCATACAGTTTCCATATCAGCTCCATTTGGATATTTTGCACATTTATACTGGGTGTCATTTGGATAATATGTATATACAGGTAAATAATTCCAATTATTGTTTTTCGACCGGAGGAGTATATTCTATAAAACCTTCTCCTCTGACTTCTCTTACATCACTTATAATAACAAAAGCTTTTGGATCTATGGAATAAACAATATCCGTAACTTCCACCATCTGTTTTTTGGAAACGACGCAGTAAAGCACCTTTCTTTCAGCTCCGGAGTACATTCCGGTTGCATCAAGTTTGGTCACTCCCCTGTCCAGGCGTTCAAGAATAGCTTTTGCAATCTCATCGTATTTGTCGGAAATGATCTGTGCCATCTTGGCAAATTTCATACCATCCAGCATAGCATCCGAAATTTTAGAGCATATATACAACTCTATGATCGCGTAGATCGCCTTATCAAGTCCAAATACCAATGCACCCGTAAGCACTATGGAACCGTCCGTTATAAAGAGGAATACCGGTATAGAAAGGTACTTCCACTTTTCGTGCAATAATGCCGAAAGAAGATCCGTTCCGCCTGTTGTTGCCATAGCCGCAAAAACAAGTCCTATTCCGGCACCGGACAGAACACCGCCAAAGATGACCGCAATGATAAGTTCATCAAAAAGCTGAAATGACGGCACGATAGCCAGGGCAGCCGAAAGCATTAAAGCGGCAAACCCGGTTTTGGCGATATACTTTTTTCCTTTAACAAAAAAGGCAGCAATAAATAGCGGTACATTAAAAACTATATTTAAAAGCCAAAGAGGTATGGAAAAGCCAAAAGCTCTTTCCACCATGAATTTCACAATAATGCCAAGACCTGTAACCCCGCCTGTAACAATACCCATAGGGTCGAATACAAGATTTATCGGAACCGCCATAATAAAGGTTCCGATAATTATAAGCAATAATTCTTTAAGTTGTTTATGTTTTCCAAGAAGCATATTTATCCTTTTTACTCTCTCTTTAAATTATTTTACTGCGGGAAGAAAAGCCTTAACGCAATAAGAACCTGCCCAACATAATATGTGGACAAAATTATGGTGTGCCATCTTCTTCTCTTGTCTTTCCCAAAATTATAATAAATAAGAATAATATCGGAAACAGTGAACAAAATGGTGCCTATCATTTGAATGACATCTCCCGTAAGGCGCCTTTCTATTGCACCGATAACCGCAATACAGGAAAGGATAACAATGAAGCCCACATAAATCGTAGCTCCTATCTTCATTCCTTCCGCCAGGTCCAACTTAGGCGAAAAATAAATGTCCAAAAGTATTGTAATCACAACTCCCGCAATGATCCCCCACAATATTCCGGAAACTCTTGAAAGATAGGCACACATGTAAAACACATGGCCCATAAAGAAGACCAGTGCTCCGCATATGAACATAAGGCTGTCTTTTTTAGGGAAGAAATACCTCATATTCAGTATTATATCCCCTATGGCGCCAAAGATAAGACCTGTGCAAACCATGACCGCAAGAAAACTTTCTCCGGTGTATATAGCTCCGAAAATGCCAAGTCCCGCAAATATTAATGATGCTGTTCCTTTAAGTATTACCGCAGGAAGCCAGCTCTTTGTATAATCTTTTTCTATAAACACAGCCTGACAGGCAAGTCCCACAAGCAGTGCCACCGCAATGGCTATCATTACCCCTTTTTCCATATTTTTCTCCTTTGCACGTAATGTGCAACCATAACAAACAATCCGGCATAAATGTATACAATACCTAACCTATTGTATAACATAAACAAAGTTTTTTCCAGTTATTACTTCTTAAAACAAAAAAATACTGTTATAATAGCCACAAAAAGTGAAAGGAAAACGGTTAAGTCCGTTTCTTTAAAAAAATGGAAGTTTTTAATGCAAAAAATGTACTTGTTACAGGGGCTTCCCACGGTATAGGAAGGGCAACGGCAAAAGCCTTTGCAAAAGCAGGCTGTAATGTGGCCGTCTGTTGCCTTAAAGATAAGGATGCCCTTTTGGAATTAAAAAAGGAAATAGAAGCAGAAGGTGTGAAGTGCCTTACCTTTTTCGGAGACATTTCCTCATCATCATTTGTTAATGATATGTTTAAAAGCATAGCAAATGATTTTAAAAAACTTGATGTACTTATTAACAACGCGGGGATTTCATATGTGGGTTTATTAACGGATATGACGGATGAGGACTGGAAAACTTCTGTGGACACAAATCTGTCCTCTGTATTTTATACCTGCAGAGCAGCTATTCCTCTTATGTTAAAAGAAAAATCCGGCCATATAATCAACATATCTTCAATCTGGGGTGTTGCGGGAGCTTCCTGCGAAGTTGCCTACTCCGCCACAAAAGGCGGCATTAACGCTTTCACTCAGGGCCTTGCAAAGGAACTTGCCCCAAGCGGAATTTCCGTAAACGCTCTTGCCTGTGGTGTTATAGACACCAGAATGAACGGCCATCTTTCCAAAGAAGAAAAAGCGGAACTTGCGGAAGAAATTCCTGCGGGAAGGTTTGGCAGTCCGGAAGAGGTTGCGGATACTCTTGTAAACCTTACAAATACCACAACTTATCTTACAGGCCAGATAATACGTTTAGACGGAGGTTTTATCTAATGATGGACAAAGCCGCCGTAAAATCATACAAACTCGGACTTCGTCATGGTGTTCCCATCGGAGCAGGCTATTTTGCTGTATCATTTTCTCTTGGTATAACCGCAAGCCTTGCAGGGGTTAACGCAATACAAGGCTTTAAAGCAAGTTTGTTTACCGTTGCATCTGCCGGAGAATACGCGGGCTTTACAACAATGGCATCCGGAGGAAGTTATGTG
>JAILFQ010000153.1 GCA_024697505.1 Lachnospiraceae bacterium | reverse complement strand
GCCCCGACATTGAATTTTGGAATAAACATCAGAAAGTGCGGGAAAGATATAAGTCCCCCTGACATTATTGAACTGAAGTCAATTTTCCCCAGAAATATGGAAATAACATATCCTACGATAAGACCTGCTAAGACAGAAAGCTGTTTTAGATAACCCTTCGCCAGGGCAGACCATATAAGGCATACAATAAGTGTTGTTGCTCCGATAATAAGATTCGCTGGAGATCCGAAGTCATCGGCATATCCACCACCAAAGGAGCGGACTCCGACAGTAAAAAGAGACAATCCAATTCCTGATACAACACAGGCAGCCACAATAGGCTTTATGAATCCAAAAAGTCTTCGCCCGAATAAACCTATGGTTCCTTCCAGAATACCTCCAACAAACACAGCTCCCAGCATTGTTGGATAACCATAATTAGCTGCTATGGTACAAAGTATGGTGACAAAAGTAAAACTAATGCCCATTACGATTGGAAGCCTCGAACCTATCTTCCATATGGGATAAAGCTGAATTAACGTGGCAAGACCTGCAATAAACATGGCATTTTGCAGAAGCATACCGACCTGCTCCTGTGAGAGAGCGGGCTGTGCAGCTGCAGCCACAATGGTTATCGGAGCAAGATTTGATACAAACATTGCCAGCACATGTTGCAGTCCGAAGGGTATGGCCTTTGAAACAGGAACTCTTCCATCAATGCGATAGATGTTCTCAATACTTGAAGTGTTTTGTTTTTTTGGATTCATTCAAGCCTCCTTGAGCTTGGTTTTATTTCTTTTTCTTGTATGTATATTTCCCTTTTTTATCCGAGCTTCCCTTTATTATTTTTACTGCAGAATTATAGGCTTTTTTATTTTTGGATTTGACAATAAATACAGCTTTGCTGTTTAGTCCTTTAAAGGCGTTTTTGCCTGCAAAGTACAGATAATTTCCATTAATTGTGATTTTTTTCAGGTTAGAACATCCGCTGAAAGCTTTGGCGGATATAACACCTAAATATGTTGGGAGTACAATCTTTTTAAGCTTTTTGCATTTTTGGAATGCACCCTCATTTATGTTTGTAATTGTATTCGGAAGCTTTATGCTTGTAAGCTTGCTGTTTTTCTTAAAGGCATTTTTGCCTATTGATGTTACGGTATATACGTTACCGTTGGCATCTGTGACTGTTGAAGGAATTGTAACCTTAGCTTTCTTTTTCCTGGGAGCGGTATATTCCACTGTGAGATTGTCATATGAATCAGATGTTACAGTGTATGTGGCGGAAGTGTCAGATACGTTTGTGAGCTTTTCGCCACTGCTTGCAGGATCTGTATCGCCCATTTTGAAGTAACCGCCATACCACAGGGTCTGCGAATTTACAAATGCATCATTGGTCCAGCCGGTAGGGTATGAAAGCCTGGCTGGATTATCCCTGCCCGCGTTGGCAAAAATATTATTTCCCATGGACGCCGGTATGCCGTTAAATGTCAATGTAGTAAGATTGTAGCACCCTTCAAATGCGCTGTTTCCAATGGTATTTACTCCGGATCCTATAGTCAGATAATAAAGTGACGATGCACCTGTGAATGCACTATCTCCGATAGAGATTACATTATCTGGTATATCAAGACTTTGCAGTGCGGAGCATTCTCTGAAAGCATGATTTCCTATGGCCTGAAGGCTGCCTGAAATAGTAAGTGTTTTTAGATTTTCGCAGGCTGCAAAGGCGTATTCTTCTATAGTGGTTATCCCGCTTGGAATTATCAGGCTTGTCAGTGAATTACAACCTGAAAAAGTGTATTCATCAATAACGGATATAGAAGATGGAAGAGTTAACGACTCAATAGAGTTGCAGGTATCGAAGGCGTGTTTTCCGAGGGAAGTTACCGTATTGGGAAGGCTTAAACTTTTTAGTTTATTACAGTCATTAAATGCATACTCGCCGATGGTTTTTAATCCGGAATTCACACTCAGGTTTGTAAGCATAGTACATTCTGAGAAGGCCGTCTTTCCAATGCTCTTTACATTTGCTCCTATACTTACTGTAGTAAGGCTGGTGCAGTATTCAAAGGCTCTTTCACCGATCACTGTGTTACAGGTGGTGGCTGTCTCGGAGCCTATTGAAACAGTGCTTAGTGAGGAACAGTTGTAAAATGCATCATTTCCAATATTGGTCACGCTATCGGGAATGTTTAAGGTTGTTAATTCCCAGCAGCTGTTGAAGG
>JAILFQ010000107.1 GCA_024697505.1 Lachnospiraceae bacterium | reverse complement strand
TATCCGTACCGGAGCTTTTGTTAAAAGTTCCCTTTAGATAGTCTATAAGGAACATAAGCCCGTCCGTCTCCTGTAAGTTAAGCACGGTATTTGACGCATATTTGGCGGTAAACCTTCCCAGGTTCTGGGCGGCTCCGTTCTCCGGATTTTTTAAAAGCCTTCTTTTGTTGGAACGGTAGTAGCGGTAACAGCTCTCTGCCATACTTGTAAAAAGTTCACCGCTCTCAAGCTTTTTGCTCCATACAAACAAATAATAAACCAGCATAAGCTGAAAGAAGAAATTTTCATCGGAGTTTAAGTTGTAAAAATACTGGTCAAAAAACTTAAAGCACCTTTCATTTAACTTCCATGCAAGTTCCGGCTTTCCGTTTCTGTAGAGCCATACAAACTTTTCTTTTAAAGCTCCGTAAAAGGCATTATTAAGGATTTCTATTGCTTCATCCGAAATAAGTCCTGCTCTCGCTTCCATATAAGCCCAAAGTTCAATGTATTGTCTTATATCCTTTTCCGTTTTGTATTCATTAAGACTTTCAAAGATCCGGCCACAGATTTCAAGCATCTGCTCCAAGGTCTCGCAGGAGACATACTCTTTCTTAAATGCATCTATTCTTTCCCTGCACTCGTCCTTGCTTTCATTGGTATTTTCCTCCGCAACCTCAGGCTCTGCATTTTTTTTTGCTTTTACTTTGGTTACTTCTTCCTTTACTTCCTCTTTGCCCATACTCTTCTCCCTTTAATTTTTACAAGAACACCACCTATTATTATACTTTATTTTGAAAAAATTCCCACTACTTTTCTTCACATTTTGGTAACACTTATGTTTACTTTGTGAAAGAATGCCCTCTTTTGTTGACTTTGATTTTTTCTTGGTTTAATGTTTACGTGTAACAAATGTAATCTTCCAAAGATAACGGAGAATACTATGGAAAATGTGGTAATAATCGTTCCGTCATACAATCCGGACGAAAAACTTGTAAATACAATAAAAGGACTTGTTGCAACGGGCTTTACAGACATTCTTGTTGTTAATGATGGCGCAGATCCTTCTCATACCGCTCCTTTTGAAGAGGTAAAAAGCTTTAAGGAATGCACGATCATTTCACACGATGTAAACAAAGGCAAAGGGCGCGCTCTTAAAACAGCCTTTGAGTTCTGTCTTAAAAATCGCAGGGGTTGTTCAGGCGTTGTAACAGTAGACGGAGACGGACAGCATCATCCCGAAGATGTTAAAAACTGTGCGGAAAGAATGCTTAAAGAAAAAGATAAGGTTGTACTCGGTGTACGAAACTTTAAAGATCCCTCCGTACCGCCAAAAAGCAAGTTCGGAAATACTTTAACCAGTTTTGCTTTTAAGTCTTTATGCGGGATCAAACTTTCCGATACCCAAACGGGCCTTCGCGCTATACCTTTCTCCTTTCTGGAAAGCTTTATAAAGATCGAAGGAGAGCGCTACGAATACGAAACAAATATGCTCCTGGAAATGAAGAATTTTAAGATAGGATTTGTGGAAGAGGTAATAAGAACGATCTATCTTAATGAAAATGCCTCATCCCACTTCCACCCTATAAGAGACTCCTTTAAGATTTACAAAATAATCTTTAAATTTGCTCTTAGTTCGGGAACATCTTGCTTAATAGACATAGGCCTTTTCTGGTTGCTTTCTTTTATATTTGAAAGAACAGGCTTTACGGGAATACCTTCCATTTATACCGCAACAGCAGGCGCCAGAATAGTTTCTTCGATCTTTAATTATAAAATGAACCGAAATGTTGTATTTGCTGCCGGTGGAAAAAACTCCGTATACAAATATTATGCTTTATGCATAGTGCAATTTGCTGTTTCCGCCGGTCTTGTAAGCCTTGCAAGTTTTCTTCTTAAAGAAGGCAGCTTCCTTGAAACGCTCTACAAAATAGTGGTAGACACATTGCTCTTCTTTATAAGTTTCAGAATCCAAAAACACTGGGTCTTCAAAAAAGATGCCTGAGTAAAATTAAAGCTCCCTAAGGTCTCTGCCTTAAGGAGCTTTTTAAAATCTTATTTTGTCTTTGTTGTCTTTGCTTTTTTAGGCTTGGCTTTCGCCTCGCCATCTTTCTCTTCTTCCTCTTCTTCTGTTTCCGGGCTTCTGCCGTACATCTTAGCCATAGCCGAATAATGCTCTGTATCTATTCGAATGTACTGGTCATCGCACAGTCTCCATAACCAGTTGCCGCCAAGGGTTGAAGGGGTATTCATTCTTGCATTGTTATCAAGATATAACATGTCCTGCATTTGAAGAATGCACACATCAGCTACGGAAGCATATACGGAGCGTATCATTGCACTTGCTATTCCGTATGGATTTTCCGCATAATAATAGTTGGCAATCTTTCTCTGCTGAGGCTCCGGAATAGAAGCAAGCGCCCCAACCAAAGTATCATTGTCGTGAGTTCCTATATAAACAATGGAATTCGGACTTTCAAAATTGTGTGGAAGATAATCGTTGTTTGGTTTAAGATCCATTGCAAACAAAAGAATTTTCATACCCGGATATCCGTTTGCCGCAATAAGGTCTTTAACAGGCTTTGTAAGAACTCCCAGGTCCTCTGCAATGATCTGCGCATCCCCTATATTGGCATTTATCATTTCCGTAAGTTTTTTGCCGGGGCCTTTTTTCCATTTGCCCACCATAGCCGTTTTACAGGCTGCAGGTATGGAATAGTAATTAACCACTCCTATAAAATGATCTATTCGGATTATGTCATAATGATAGGCGCAGGATTTCATTCTTTCCTTCCACCAGCCAAATCCGTCCTTTTCCATAACATCCCATCGATAAAGCGGATTTCCCCACCTTTGTCCGGTCTCTGAGAAAAGGTCAGGCGGAACTCCGGCAACATTCTTTTCTCTAAGATCTTCATCCAGTTCAAAAAGATCTGAATGTACCCAAACGTCAGAGCTGTCCAATGCTACATAAAGAGGAATGTCTCCGATTATTTTAATTCCAAGTTCGTTTACATATGCTTTCAGTTTTTTCCACTGCTCGTCAAATTTAAATTGAAGCCACTTGTAAAAATCTATTTCTTTTTTGAGTGCTTTCTCATATTTCTTTACGGCAGTTTCTTTTCTGAGACGGATATCATCGTCCCATTCCTGCCACGACTTATCGTTAAAATGCTTTTTTACAGCCATGTAAAAGCTGTAATCCATAAGCCAGAAAGCATTGCTCTCTTCAAATTTCTTATAAGCCGCGGTCTTTTCGTGCTTGCTTCTTGAAAATGCAAGCTTTAATACTTCAAATCTATTGTTGTAGATTTTTTCGTAATCTACTCTGTCCGGCCTTTCACCCCAGTTTTTTTCTGTAATTTCTTCTTTTGTAAGAAGTCCCTCTTCGCATAGAATATCCAGATCTATAAAATATGGGTTACCTGCAAAAGCCGAAAATGATTGGTATGGACTGTCTCCGTAACTGGTAGGACCAATTGGAAGCACCTGCCAATACATTCCGCCGGTTTTCTTTACAAAATCAGCAAATCGGTATGCTTCTTTTCCAAGCGTACCGATTCCGTATGGACTCGGAAGACTGCTTATAGGCATCAATATCCCTGCGCCTCTTGTAAGTCTTCTGTCCGATTTATCTTTTTGACTCATTTGCCAGTTCTCCTTTGCCTTTCAGGCATTGAACCCGCGGTTATAGTCACTCGCGTTGATATAGGCCTCGTTCAAATGCCCTTTGCCATAAGTAAGTCCCGCATATACCTGCTGGACGTTTGTCATCATCGGGCCACTCTCATCGCGGTCTTTAATCCCCTCAAAGCCCGCTTTAAGCTTATTAATGACCATTTCGATGTCTGCAAGCTTGTCCGGAGCTTCTCCAACATCTGCGCGCACAAGCAAACGCTGAGAATACATATACAAGCTCATTAAATTATACGATAAAGGAACCGAAAAGTCCAATATCTTCATAAGTTCGGAAAGAAACTTTCCGGTCTCTTTAAGGTCTTTATGGTAGGCTTCTTTTTCGCCTGCGGCAAGGTTTTCCTTGGCCGTTTTTATATTATCCAAAACAAGATCGTAGAGAATTATTATCATTTCTGTTTTGGATGCCTGTGAAACTCTGAGTGTATAACTCTGAATCTGTTCTTTTGTCATTTAACCCGCCTCTTTCATTCTTATAAGGTTAACAGTAAAGCTTTTTATTAGCCCTGAAGAAGGGTAAGAATGTTCTGTGGCTGTTCATTTGCCTGGGCAAGCATTGAGGTTGCAGCCTGTGTGAGCACCTGAAGCTGTGTATATGTTGCCATTTCACTTGCCATGTCTGTATCTTCAATTCTTGAAAGTGCTTCTGTAAGGTTTTCTGCAGAAACATTAAGACTGTTGATGGCATGCTCGAGTCTGTTCTGGTAGGCACCAAGTTTTGCTCTGATTGAAGAAACTTCCTGAACCGCATTTTCAAATAAAGTGATTGCAGCTTCAGCGCCCTCCTGAGTACCAAGATCTGCTTCTTCTATTCCCAGCGTTGTGGTATCCACTTTAGGAATTCTTACTTCCATTGTCTGGCCTTCATTTGCACCAATCTGGAGTGTCATAGGGCCTGCGTCCAAAACCGTAAGTGTAACAACGCCTGCAGAACCTGTGCCTGCATGTATAACCATTTCAAAGTTGTCTTTATCTTTAATTGTGATCTTATCACCATCAACACTAACCGTTGCAGTGGTTGTAAATCCTCCTGCATCCACTCCGTCTGTAAGATAAGCATCTGTGGAGGTATCTATTCCAAAAAGATTTGTATCTCCGGAAAGCACAAGGCTGTATTCATCGCCCGTTTTTGTTGCTCCTATGGAAATGGTTGCTGCTGTTGTAAGAGGATCTGTAGTCTTCACCTTAATATTGGAACCGTCTATAGACTCTGTAAGAGTCTCCATTGCAGACATTACTGTCCCAAGATCTGTGGAAGATAAAGATACGGATACAGGATCCTTTACAACTCCGTTTTCGTCTGTATATGTAAGTGTTACGCCTGTAGCGGTAATAACATATTCTGCTTTGGAAACAGCGCCGGTTCTTTCATCTGTTACTTCTGCTGTAATTGTCTTGGTTCCGGACCAGCTGGTATCTGTTCCGTCTACTGTAGAAATTGCTGATGTTGATGAAGCCTCATTTGTATGAAGCTTAACCCCTGCATCAAGTCCGGCCGCTGCATTTCCGCTGCCGCTTATACCAAGAGCAGTTGCAAGTTCAGATGATGTTGTGCTTATATTGATTTCTGCATCCGAACCATAATCATTTGTCTGGAAAACAAGGAATGCAGATGTGAGTGTCAAATCTGTTGCGGCAACATTCTTATATCCGCCAAGACCGCTTTCATCTGCCGTACCATCTGTAAATCCTACAGAGATTCCGAGAGGGTTACATGTTGCGGTGAGTTTTGTAAGTACCTGATCCCATGTATCTCCGGCATTGATTTCAACTTCCTGACTGTTTATATAAATGCTTCCGTCTACAGGCATTGTTGTCTGTGTCATTTGTGTTTTAATAACTGCCTGTGTCGCTTCGCTGCTTACATCGAAGGTATAGGATTTAACATCTACGGAATCTGAAAGAGAAATAAGAGAGACATTGGAATTATCCGCATAAGAGCGACGGTCTACGGTTCCGTTTAAAAGTTTCTTTGTATTAAACTCTGTTGTTTCGGATACACGATTAATTTCAGACTTTAACTGCTCTACCTCTGACTGAAGATTTGCTCTGTCTTCATCTGTATAGCTTCCGTTTGCCGCTTCAACGGAAAGCTGTCTCATTCTCTGAAGCATTTCCTCAACTTCAACGAGCGCTCCTTCGGCTGTCTGTATAACGGATATACCATCGGATGCATTTCTTGAAGCCTGTTCAAGTCCTGCTATCTGAGTTTTCATTTTCTGCGAAATTGCAAGTCCCGCTGCATCATCAGCCGCGCAGTTAATACGGTAGCCTGAAGAAAGTCTTTCCAGACTCTTTGCAAGGGAACTGTTATTTTTTCCAAGTATGTTATTTGTCTTTAATGCGGAAATGTTGTGATTAATTCTCATATTCCGATCTCCTCTCTGTTATAGACCGAGATAAAACTCATCGGTGTTTCGTACATGTACAACGAGTGCTCTGGCAACACGATAAAGCATTGTGCTGTCGCCGGTGTTTTCACTTCCTTGTTGTTCGTCTTTGTAGATCCCGTCGGTTTTGTAAGTGTACGATTCCGGAGAAACCTCTTCGGTACCATAATACAAAGATCCTATCGTAAGCTTGTTGTCCGCAAGAGTTGCAAACAGATTAAGCTGACGTTCTCTCAAAGCCTGTGTACCATCCTTGGTATCACTGCTGATAAAACATTTTAATTTATTATCCTGTATTGTTACATCTGCCATTACGTTGCCAAGTGTATTGGTTGGAATCTTACAGAACACTTTGGCGTTTTCCACACCCTTTTCGAGGATGGTCACGTTCATGTTTACTATATCATTTCCCGTATTTACAGGTATCTGGTAGAATTCTCTTTTTGAAAGTCGGTTCATAAATCTTGCTCCGACTTCCATATGCTTAAGAGCCTTTACATCCTCTCTGGACATTGAAGCATCGTGACGAAGGTTTGCTTTTAAATCCTTGGCAGTATTAAGAAATGCCTGATAAGCCGCCTGCATTTCTTCTTTACTTGTAAGAGCTTCTGTAAAGTCCGGCAATTCAGCTTCAGCGCCTTCCTCAAAACTCTTAAACTTTTTCCACTCTTTAAACATTGTCGTGTTATCGGAAAGCATTTCCTTTGCAGCTTCAATGTTTTCAACGGTGGTTAATATGTTAAAATCCTCAAGGAACATGGTTGCGTTACTTGAGTCGTATGCAAGATTTCTCATACGCTCTATAGCTTCGTTACCATCTTCTTTGGAGAGTTCGCTAATCTTATTATCGACATCTTCAGCCACTTTGTTAATGGCATCTGCATCAATCCCCGTAGCTTTTGCAATTCCTGCCTTTATTCTGTCTTCAATATTTGCTCTGTCGTTAGACACTTTAAAGGCGTTCTTAAACGTGTCGTTTACGAGTTTGTCCATGCCCACAGCCTTGCCGCTTCTAACGGCTGTAAGCAGGCTTTGAAGGGTAAGCTCCTGTCCGTTTTTAAACACTGCGCCAACAGCTTTTTCTTCACCCTCTTCAATTCTGTGAAGGGCTCTGTATATACCTATATATGCGCTTCTCTCTTCGGAGGTGATCGCCTTATCCTTCATAAGATTAATAAGGAAAACACTGTAGTTGTCATCTCCGGATATTCCATCTCTTTCACGTATCTCTGCAATCTTTGCATTAAGATCTTCAACACTTGTTTCCAGAGGATTAATTCCCTCTTTTATCATTTTTACCGTTACGGACGGATGCATATCTCTAAAGATAGTCTGGAGCTTTTCATCATACTCGGCTATCTTCTCCACATTTTCCTTTGTTATTTCGCTGTTTCCGTAACCAAGCATTCTTACCGCACGCCTTGTGGTTTCGTCCGGTGCCACATCTATTTCCGCAAGAAGGGCATCGGTATTATCAAAGGCTTTGTTTATGGAATCCCCGTAATCTGCTCTCGGTGATGTCATAACGGTTTCAAATGTTGCATTAAACTTTCTGTACTCTGTGTTTTGTCCGGTTGCATAAAGCTCATCAAGGCTGATCTTAGCACCCATATCTGAAGTATCCACAACAAGTGTTGCCGGCATGTTCTTTATCTCATCCAGTTTTCTTGTAGTGTCACGCAAAAGCTCTACATTTTCGGCGCTGGCTGATACTCCTGCCTGAGTAAAGAAACTGGAGAAGAATCTGTTTTCCAAAGCCCGCAGATTATTAAGAAGCTTTTCCATTCCTACGGTATCTATTCTGATGCCTTCTTTTGCAAGTCTGTAACCTGCTTCATAAGTCATTT
Organism: Lachnospiraceae bacterium; assembly: GCA_024697505.1. Lineage (GTDB taxonomy): Bacteria > Bacillota > Clostridia > Lachnospirales > Lachnospiraceae > JAILFQ01. Next base: position 1,383 of record JAILFQ010000107.1, on the reverse strand, counting down.
TTACGCGCACTTCTTCAAGCTGTCTTCTGGCCCTTATGGAGGCAGCCTGGGCAGCCCCTGAGTTAGCGTATTCCTGAAGATAGTCCGTTACATCTTCATAGCCGGAATCTATTTTGTCCTGAGCATCCGTAATATCTCCGAGAGTAAGATCTATTTCTTCTCCCGCGATGCCCGGATTTTCTTTTGTTGCCTTAACAGATGCGTAATCTACCGCTTTATCCGTTACCTGTGCAACTCTCCCCACAATATTTCTTACTTCTTTTGCTGTGGAAGAAAGAAGATTCATATTCTTGGGATCTTGTCCTACGGAAAGTGCATCTACCGCCTTAGCAAGTACCTGGTCCTCGCTCAATTTGAGTTTCATTAACTGAGCGTACGCTTTAAGATTTTCACTGGTAAGCGGGATATCCTTTTTTATAAAGGTTTTTGCCGCTGTATACATTTCCTTGCTTCCCCTGAGACCTGCCTGAAAAAGCAGGTGAGAAACTGTAGGCTCAAGCTGAGCCCACGCCTCATCTGTAAGGGCGTGTTCTTTTTTATTGTAGGTTGCTCCCGAAGAATTTGCCTGTGCAAGATTCTCAGGCGTAGGAACAAGTTTGTTTCTTACAAGATACTCCGCAACTTCTGCGGAAAGTTTTACCGCTCCCCCGGTTTTATCAAGGGCTGCCTCCACCTTTTCTATATTATTGGCGGTAACAGGAAGATTGGCCTTCTCAAGACGGCTTGCTATAAGTTCTTCTTTGGCAGAGGACGTCATGTTGGAAATAGCTATCTTTTCACAGGTAACTCTCATTTCTTCCATGCTCTCTATCTGACTTTCAAGAGCGCCTGCCTTAAGGTCGTTTTGAAGTTTGATCCTTTCCATTGCAGCTTCAATCTGCTCAGGAGTCATTTCACTTATATTTGCCCCCTCGCTTTGCAACTGCTTCATATCCTTGTCTGTCATTCTCTCGGATACATTTTCAAGTCTGTCCTGGTTCTTTTCAGACTCGGTTTTTTCTTCTTCAACCTTTTCTTCGGTTTCTTCTTTATTTAAATTTTTGGAATATACATCTGAAGTATTCTTTGCTGTAACATCCTGTTCGTCCGAATACTTAATTGCTTCGGTTACCGAAGCAAAGCCCGTTTCTTTTGTGGATTCCGTTCCATTCGGGGCAGAAAGTGTTTTCTTTGGGCCCTCGGTTTGCTGGGCTCCATATGCCGCAAATGCGTTAGCTATATTCATGGGCTACTCCTTACCGGTGTGGTTTGCCACATCCTTCTATCTGCTTTCTATTTCGGCAGAAAAACTTTAAAACTTAAATGTAATCAGTTTGTGAATTTTTTATCAACTTATACGATTTTAGTTGACATTTACAGCTTAGCTAATTATAGTTAGAGTGG